>CANLQR010000045.1 GCA_947492135.1 Deltaproteobacteria bacterium
AAGGTCTGCTCGGCTTGCACCGTCTCGTTGAGGATCGCGACCATCGTCGAGCTGCCGTTGGGCACGGTCACGCGGTCGCGCAAGTCGAAGCTCGTCAGTCCGCTGATCTGCTTGCTGCGGGCGCTCGCTAGCGTGCTCCGGCGCAGAGCGTCGTAGTCGATGTTCTTTTCCTCCTCTTTGGTGGTGACGGGCTGGGAAGCGGCCATGCCGCGTTCGACGATGGAGGACTTGTCCCGCGCGGATCGACCCATGCCGCTGCCGTACCCCTCGCTCTCTTCGGCAACGTCGCCCTGGGCGTATTCGCCACCCATCGGTCCAGACCCGGGTGCCGCCGACGACGGGGCAGGCGCGTCCGCGACGCTCATCGGATCATCGTAGCTGGTCTCGCCGACCGCCACTGTTGCGCGACGCGAGATCCCTGCCTCGGTGAGGTCCGCGCGAGGAATCGTGCGGGGCGTATGAAGGTCGTAGCGAAACGCGATGGGCTCACCCGAAGTGAGGCCGAGCGACACGTCGTTCCAGTCCTCACCGCTGGTGTTGTCGACGACGGCCCAGCCTTGCAACAACGCCTTGCCTTTGCCCTCGGTCGGGAGCACCACGCGATAGGTCGGCTTCCACATCGGCGCCGCCACGACGTAGCTCACTGCGAGGTCGTGCGCCCGCTTGCCCGCCAGGCGGATCACGATCTCGACCTGCTGGAACATCCCCTGCCCCGCGCTGGCATCGAGCCGGCGATTGAGCTGCAGCGCGAGATCGCCGTCGCGCAGGGTCACGCCATGAACCTTTGACAATCTCACCGTGCGCAAGTCGTCGCCGGCCAGCACGGTCACGCGATGATCGAGCTGCTGTGCGGCCTCGGGGATCGGATAGCCGCTACCTCGACGGGCGCTGGGATCGGGTTCGTTGACGAGGCGCTCGACCATGACGATGCGCCCACGAATGCGGCCCTCGTCGGTGTGGAGCACGACGTCGGTCCCGCGCAAGCCATCGAGCACCTCGGCGAGCGTCCCGCGGCCCGGCGCCAGGACCGACAGCGCGGCATTGGCCCAGCTCTCGGGGTCGAGCGGCATCGAAACGCTCACCGCCTTGCCGGTGCTGCGATCGATGACGGTCAGACTCTTGAGCAAGTCGTCGACCTGATCGCGGCGGACCTTGATCGCCAGGGCTTCGCCGTCGACGTCCCCGTGGCGCTCGAAGTACCCGATCCCGTTGCGGTACAGCACCACCCGGCGTAACGCGAGGTCGGTCTCGGCGGTGGGATAGGCCGACCGACTGTGGGCACAGGCGGACAACAGGGCGATGGTGACGAGGGCAAGTCGATGGTTGCGACGCATGGCTGGGTTGGGGGCCCGAACTGTAACCTTTGGGGGTCCCGCGCAGATAGACGCACCACCGGCCGCGACCGGCCTGAAAAGCTGCGGTGCCGGTGCCGAGGCGCTTGTAGGGCGTATCGCGGCCTCGCAAGCGGGGCTTGGGGTGCCCTGGCACGCACAAGCACGATCAAGCCCTTGTCGAACGCCGCGGACGGTGGAACCATCGCCATCGTGCGGTGCTGTGGCGCAACCTCAGGGGTGCTCGCGATTTGCCTCATAGGCGCGGGAGGGGTAGCGACCCTCATCCGTGGTGACGAGTCTCGGCAGTGCGTGCAGGCGCACGACCACCGCGACGCTCGCACGCCACCGCCGGTCACGACGCTGCGAACGCGGGACGCCGAGGTGGCGATCTATGCGATTGCCGGTGAGCTTCGCTACACGGTGATCGAGCGCAGCGGTCGCGTGTCGATCCATCTCGCGACCGAGCGTGAGTTCGTGCTGCACTTCCCGAGCTTGGCCGAGCACGTCGAGGCCGCCTACGCCGAGGACACTGCGTGGCTCGACGCGTCATTTGACGAGGCCGAGCGCCGCGCACAGGGCCCAGCGCTCCGGGCCATGCACGGCGCCGGCGCTGGCGACGGCGCTGGCGACCGCACGAGCGCCGAGCCGCGTTAGGCTCTCCTACAGCGCCATCGCGGCGCGGTGGAACGCCTGGCGCAGCGGCTTGATCCCGTCGTTGGTCCGCACCGGGTGGACGCGATTGGTCAGCAGCGTGAAGCTCCGCGCCCCGCCGACAGCATCCCGGTCGATCCACAGACTCGTCCCGGTGAAGCCAGTGTGGCCGACCGCACGGGGATCGAGCACGTCACCGGTGGCGCCACTGCCATCGGGCGCGGGCCCATCGAAACCTAGCCGCCGGGTCGAGTCTTCGACCCTGCTGGCCTGCCAGAATCGATCGCGCAGCTCGGCGGTGAGCCCCGGAAGCGTCGCATGCGACCACGCGCGTGCGAGCTCATGAACGCCCCAAGCGTCGCCGAACAACCCGGCATGCCCGGCGACACCACCCATCACCCACGCATTGTCGTCATGCACCGCACCGTGGGCAACGGCGACCCGCTTGCGCACCTGCAGATAAGCCGGCGGCGGGCCTTCGTGCAGCGCAGCATCATAGACCTCGGTCGGTGCGATGCGCCGCTCGAGCGCTGCCGGCAGCAGCGACTCGGAGTACAGCCGGCGAAAGCCCAGGCGCGGCAGCGGTCCGTCCTCGAATCCGAGCGCATAGGCGACGCGATCGGCGAACAGCCGATCGAGTGGCATCTCGAACAAACGCTCCAACCACGCCCCGAGGATCATGAAGCCTAGATCACTATAGGTGGCCCGCTCGCGTGGCGGGCTTGCCCGTGGCGTGCCGCAGACCTTCTCGAGCACCGCCGCGGCATCGTAGGGCTCGACGTCGGTGAAATACTCCCGATGCGCGACCAGGCCGGCGCTGTGCTCGAGCACATCACCCAGCGTCGCGCCCGGACACGCTCGCGACCATGGCGTCGGGACCTCGTCGTCGAGGCCGACTCGCCCCTCGTTGACGGCGATCGCGAGCAACGTCGTGGTCGCGAGCACCTTGGTGAGCGACGCGAGGTCGTAGACGGTCTCGCGCGTGACCGGCTCGCCGGCGACGACGAACGCAGGATGCTGGCCCAGTGTGCCGTGAGCTTCGTGGTAGACCACGGCATCGCCGCGGCTGACGACAGCGACGCACCCGGGAAAAACTCCTCGCGCCACCGCGTCTTCGAGCAATGCAAACAATCGAGCGTGGGGGTCCATTGGCGATCGCATCTTGCCGCTTCGCCCCGGACCGGGCTACAACCACCGCAATGTCGACGACGAGCGCACCACCGAGCACAAGCGCGGCCGCGCGCGCAGGGACCGATGCTCTCGAGCCCCGTGATCGTCTGATCGTCGCGCTCGATGTGGCCGATGCCGACGCTGCCCTCGAGGTTGCCCGCCGCTTGTCGGGTCACGTCGGCATGCTCAAGATCGGCCTCGAACTGTTCGTCGCCGAGGGCCCGTCCGTGGTCCGACGCGTACGCGAGGTGGCGCCTGACCTCGAGATCTTCCTCGACCTCAAGCTCCACGACATCCCCAACACCATGTGTGGCGCGATTCGCAGCGTGCGAGCCTTTGGGGTGAAGTTTCTGACGGTGCACGCGGGTAGCGGCACCGCGCATCTGCAAGCCTGCGTCGAGGCGGCCGGCGACGCCGTGGGTATCCTCGCGGTAACGGTGCTCACCAGCCAAGACGAGGTCGCGTGCCGTCAGGCCGGACACACCCGCGCGCTCGAAGAGCTCGTCGAGATGCGGGCCGTTTGTGCGCGCGACGCTGGCTGCGCGGGCGTCGTGTGCAGTGGCCGCGAGCTGAGTCGAGTGCGTGCCGTGGCGCCTCGTCTGGCACGGGTTGTTCCGGGGATTCGCCCGGCCGGCGCCGACCTCGGGGATCAAGCCCGCGTGATGACCCCGGCCCGCGCGGTCGCCGATGGTGCGAGCTACATCGTCGTGGGCCGACCGATCTTGCAGGCCCAAGACCAAGCGGCCGCCGCCGACGCGATCGTTCGCGAGCTCGCCGGCAGCTGAACTGTTTCAGGCTGCGGCGACTTCAGCAGGGGCTCCAGGCCTGGCCGGTCTCGGCATCGGTGTGGGCCAAGTGCACGCCTCCGGCGCCGATGTCGATCGTGCCAAAGACGATCGGTAGTGCGAACCGCCTCGGACCGATCGAGCCGGGGTTGAACACCCCGACGCCACGATCGCGGCCGATGAAGGGCACGTGCGAATGCCCACAGATCACCAGGTCGGCACCGCGGGCCTTGGCCAGGCGTAGCGCGTCGGCGCGGAGCCTGGGACCATTGACCGCGATGTGCATGATCAGAATGCGCAGGGCCCGAAGCTCCTCGCGCATCAGATCGAGCACGATGACATCGGGTGTGTGAGGCGCACGCGTGTCGATGTTGCCGCGCACCGCAAACAGTGGGGCAATCGCCGCCAATGAATCGAGCACTGCCCCCTGGCCGATATCGCCAGCATGGATGATGGCGTCGGGTTGCAACGCACGCAGCAGCGCGGTCGCGCGGGGGTGCAGCTGTGAGTGGGTGTCGGCGACCACCGCGAGGCGCAGCGTGCCGCCCGACTTGAGTTCCACGGTCTCGTTGTGTTCGCTGATCGGGACGGCCACGGCCGCAGTCATACCCGATCGCCCCATCGACGGGAGCGTCAGCGCCAGATGAACGCGCGGGCCACGTGGTCGACCTCGACCACCAAGACCGGCTCACCCGTGGTGTCGAGGACGAGCGCGGCCTGCTCGCCCAGCGCGATCGCGTCGACCAAACCGACCAGACTCACGCCATCGTGCACGGCCAGGAACGACGCGCGCAGCTCGTTGTCGTCGCCCGCGTGGACCTCGACCCACACGACGTCACCATCATCGAGTTCCAGCTCACGCTCGACCACCGGGGCGCCGGGGGGAAAGGCGATATCCGAACGGCCACAGGCACCGACCAGGAGCAGAAGCACGAGCAGCTTGCGCATGCTCGGTGCATCGTCCTGGGACCGCCGCGGCTTGAGCGACCCAAAGCGAAGCCATCCGCTTTGGCACACTCGGCCGGCTGTGGATCACGTGGTCACTGGTGGTGCGCGGCCTGCTCCAGCATCCCGTGCCCGTCGCCGACGAGCTCCATCGGGCGGTTGGTATGCCGCGCCGCCTGCACAGCCTCGCGCAGTCGCTCGAACAGCTCGCGGGCATTGGGCATCCCGTACAGCAGCAGCTCAGGCGTCGACTGGTCGGTGCTCATGACCGTCACCTTGGCAACACCGAGGATGCGATCCCAGAGGCTCTGGGTGTACTTCACGTCGAGCACACGCCACAGCTCGAGGCTATCGACGTTCTTGCTGAGCACCCCCCGCTCGAGTTCGATGCGGCGCAGCGTGATCTTGTAGCGCGTGGTGGAGTGTCTCAGAAACGTCCACACGATTCCTGGGAGGCCGACGAACGACAGCACCCACAGCGGCGCGCTCTGGAACAGCTCGATCTGGCCCAGCAACCACGCGAGCACACCAGCCGCCACCGATGCGAGGCCCCACTTGGCATAGTCCCAGCCATACGCGCCGTGCTTGGCGGGGCCGTAGTAGATCAGCTCCTCATTGCCGGGCTGGGCGACTGAACCTGCCGGGGCTTGAGCCCGCGCAGGCACGGGACCAGGCGCGCTGGGGCCGGGGGTAGAGGTGTTCGGCTGGTTCGGTGGACCTTGCGTCGTCATGCGGCTCCCGGGTTGGCGAGGATAGCGCCCCGAACCGTTTGTTGCGAGATCACATTCCGCCGCCGACCGAAGCGCCACCCTCGCAGGTCTCGGGGAGCGCCGGAGTTGTCGCCAGAGGCTGCTATGCTCCGCGAGAAGATGTACCTCGTGCGTGCGCAACTCGAACAGGTTCCACCGTTCGGGACGATCGAGCTGCCGTTCGCCGACGCCAATGGTCGTCCGCGGCCGATCACAGTCGTCCACGCGGCCGGTGGCGCGGGCAAGACCGTGCTGCTCTCGGTGCTCGGTGCAACCCGACCCGGCAACGCGACGGTGTTGTTCAACGGGACGCTGGGCACCGCGGCGACCGCCACCTGCGAGTGGCAGCTCGGCCGCGACGACCCCGAGCGACCTCACCCGCTGGTGATCAGCACGCCAACCCAGGCGCTCGCCCAGGTCCGCCCCGGCGAAGACGAAGCGCATGCGATGCGCCGGCGCGAACAGGCCTTGTTCGAACGCAAAGCCAAAGACGGCGGATTCGTGTTCATGACACTGCCGACGATCCGGTGGTTCTCGCGTCAACCGATGGCCGTGCATGCGCCCAGTCGCACGGTTGCGCACTACGACATCCGGACCACGGTCAATCTCGACGACGCGCAACGCAGCGATCTGACCCGCGACACCAAGATGGCGCTGGCGTACGCGGCAATCTCGTCGGCGCTGGTGCCCAACGTGGCCCACGCCACCACGGACGAGCGACCGACCTTCGACGTCCGGCTGTTCGGCGCGGCCATGCGCGAGGTGGTCGACGGGCTGGTGCGACTCGCAGGCTTCTCGTACGTCGGACTCGATCCGGTGTCGCTCGAGCCTGTGTTCTCCAGTCCGGGCCATCGCCGGGTCCCGTTCGACGGCCTGCCCACCCGCGGCCGGCATCTGGTCGCCATCGCCGCGCTGTCGGTGCGGACGCTGTGGGCCGCCTATCCCGGCACCGATCCCCGCGCGGCCGAGGGTGTGATTGCGATCGACGACATCGATCTCTACCAAGACGCCGCGGTCTGCGAGGGTATCGTCCACGCGTTGCGTGTGGCCCTGCCGCAGGTGCAGTGGATCCTCACGACCAGCTCGCCCATCGTCGCGGGCTCGTGCGAGGCCCGGGAGATCCTCACACTGCGCCGTCTACCCGACGACGAGCGCGTGGAGCTGTTCGTCAACGCGCAGGCCCGGACGCACTAGCTGCTCGACGCGCGGGCCCGGCCGCGAGCGGCGCCAAAGCGCGATTGTGGTCGGAGCGCCAAGCACGGCCACAGCTCCCGCCGTTGGCGCCACCGAGCGAGCCATACCAGCCCAGCCCCAGCGTGGCCGCCCACCCCCACGGCTGCCCGCGCCTCGAGGCTTTTTGTGTAGCACTGTCGAACCCGGCGCGACTCCGGTATCGTTGCGCTTGCAGGCGGACGGCGACGACCCCTTCAATCAATAAAGGTGACCCCATGCGCGATGGCTTCTCGATCCAAACCCTCCCGTTTTTCACTGGCGCCCTCGCATTCTTGCCAGGCTGTGGAGCGACGACGTCCGTAGATGACACGTCGACGGGCGAGACCACCGCGACGGTGACGGTCACGATGACCGCGGCCGACTCGAGCAGTTCGACCGACGATCCAAGCACAACGCTCACGACTTCGCCGACGACGACGGACACCGAGACGACTTCACCGGAAACCACCGATCCCACGACGGAGACCGGTGACCCCGGCTGCAGCGGGGGAACCTGCGGGACCCCAGCAGACGAAGGCTGGTTCGGGCCGGCGATCTACGCTCGCGTCGCCGTCGATGGTGAACTGCCGAGCTGCACGCCCGAGTATCCCGAGCCGGGCCCGACCCTGCTCGAGGGCTTTACTGATCCCGGCCCGGCAATCTGTGATTGCACCTGCGAGATCATGGCGGCGCCCAACTGCAACGGTGGCCTGCGGCTCGCGACCGACAACGCTTGCAACAGCTGGAACTACAACCTCCAGGTCTCCGCGGCGTGCCAGAACATCGTGCAGCCGAACATCAACTCGATGCGGTTCTACTCGTACGGTTACGGGGTCGGAACTTGCGACAAAGAGGAAATCGAGGAAATCGCACCGATTCCGTGGGACGCCACGATTCGCACGTGCCGACTGCCGGACAACGCGCTCGAGTGCGGCGAAGGTGGCGTGTGTTTGCCCGCCCAGCCCGAAGGCTTCGAGTCCAATTGGTGCATGTACAAGCAAGGCGACGCGGAGTGTCCTGCTGGCCCCTACAGCAACAAGATGACGTTCTTTAGTGGCGCCGAGGACACGCGGGAGTGCACCAACTGCACCTGCGGCACCGCCGGGACCAACTGCGCCGAAAATGCAGTGGATGTCTTCGCATCGCCCGACTGCGAAGGCCTGCCCGTCGCCACGATCGCTGCCAACGCCTGCGGCGCCGGGGGGCTATCGGTGGCTGGGACTGTCGGTGCCGAGATGGCCTGCCCGGTCATGACGCCGCCAGAGGCGACCGGCACAGTGTTGCCGATGGGCGACTTCACGTTCTGCTGCACCGAGTGAGGGATTCTCGTACACTTTCGCGAATGCGAAGTGGGCTTGGACTTTTCGCAGCGTGCGTGACCGGTGCGGCGTGCTTGGTCACGTCGGCCGGTTGCTCGGATCCGGCGGTCGCCACGAGCGACGACGCGGGTTCGAGCGATTCGGCCGCGCAAACGGCTCCAGCGACGGTCTCGGACAGCTCGACCTCGGTGGGGGCGACCACCGATCCGACGGCGGACTCGTCCTCGAGCGACGACGCGGGTAGCTCGGGCGAGACCACCCAGGGCACCGAGACCTCCTCCGAGTCGGGCGGCACGACGACTGCCGCGTCGGCAGAATCCGACTCGTCGAGTGACGGCGGTCAGCCCGTCACGCTGTGTCCGGTCGGCGATCTTGGTGCGGTGCTGCCCACCACCGAGCTCGAGAACACCATCAACGAGGCGGATGACTTCGCCGGTTCCTGCGCAGGGGCTGGTGGCGCGCCTGATCTCGAGTACACGTTCACCGCGCCCGCTGCGGGGCCATACACCTTCGACACCGTGGGCTCCACGTTCGACACGGTGCTGTACGTTCTCGACGGCGAGTGTGCAGGCGCCGAGCTCGGGTGCAACGACGACGGCGACGGCCCGCAGTCCGTGCTCGCCGTCGAGCTCGTCGAGGGACAGCTGGTCACCGTCGTCGTCGACGGCAACACCGCCAACGGCTCTCCGTTCTCGCTGCGCGCCCGCGCGGGCTCATTCGTCTGCCCGCTGGATGATCTCGGGTCGGTGGTGCCGGCCGACGTCGCAGGCGACACCGCAGGCCTCTACCGCAGTCACTCCTCGAGTTGCGGCGGCGGCGCAGGCCGCGACGCCGGCTACCTGTTCACGGCCCCGCAAGCGGGCACGTACACCTTCGATACCTTCGGTTCCTCGTTCGCCTCCATCATCACGGTCCGCGACGGCGCCTGCGACGGCGCTGAGCTGGCGTGCGGGTACGACGGCATGCTGCTCGATCTCGCCGCCGACCAGACCGTGGCCGTCATCGTCGACAGTGCCTTTGGCTCGGGCCCGTTCGATCTGCACATCGATACGCTTGGCGGCGCCTGCCCCGATGGCGACCTCGGCAACGGCGTGCCGCAGTCTGTCGCGGGCAACACCTCGGACGGCGATAACACCGACGCTGCCTCGTGCGGCGGCGAGTTCTCGCCCGATGACCTCTACACCTTCACCGCCCCACAAGATGGCCTGTACTCGTTCGATACCTTCGGCTCGGCGCTCGACACCGTCGTGTATCTGCGCGACGGCGGTTGTGATGGCACCGAACTCGACTGCAACGACGACTTCTCCGGGGCCGTCACGCAGTCGCGGGTGGTCGAGGGCCTCACCGGCGGCCAGACCGTGCTCATCGGGGTCGACGGCAACGGCAGCGGCGCGTACGGACTGAACGTCGATCTGGTCCCATGCCCCGATGACGCGGCGTCGCAGGTCGTGCCCCAGGACCTCGGCGGGAGCACGCAGGACCAGATCGACAAGCTGCATGGCAGTTGCTCGGCGGGCGGTCCCAACGACGAATCGCCGGACTACGCGATCTCGTTCACGGCGCCCAGCGACGGCGAATATACCTTCGACACCTTCGGCAGCGCCTACGACACCTTGCTGTACGTCGTCGAGGGCGCCGCGTGCAACGGCGCCGAGCGGGCGTGTTCGGACAACTACCCCGGAGTCGAGACCTCGGCGCTGTCGTTGCAGCTGGGCGCCGGCGAGACGATCACGGTGGTGGTCGACGGCAATTTCGGCTCGCAAGGCGCTTTCAACCTGCACGTCGGTCAGCTCGGCGGTGGTCTGTGCCCCGACGCCGACCTCGGCAGCGCCATCCCCAACGGCACCAGCGGCGACACCAGCGACGGAGACAACACCGTCGCGGGTACCTGCGGCGGCTTCACGCAAGCCGACGACACCTACCTGTTCACCGCAACCCAGGATGGCCTCTACACCTTCGACACGCTCGGGGCGACCTACGACACCGTGCTGTTCGTGCGCGACGGTGACTGCGATGGCGTTGAGCTCGGATGCAACGACGACTACTCGTTCTTCGAGCAGTCGCAGGTCGCAGTGACGCTGGCGGCGGGCCAAACCGTCATGGTCGCTGTCGACGGCGGCACCCAGTCAGGCACCTACGATCTCGCGATTGACTTTGTCACCTGCCCAGACGAAGACCTCGACAGCAACCTGCCCGAGGCCGTTGTGGGCGATACGATTGGCGCGGTCGACAAGCTCGCGATGGTGGGATGTTTCAACGTCGACGAGGCTGCCCCCGACTATGTCTTCGAGTGGACGGCGCCGGCGGACGCCCTGTACACGTTCGATCTCGGCGGCTCCGACTACGACACCGTGATGTATGTCCAGGAAGCCGCCTGCGGCGGTGCTGAGCTCGCATGCAATGACGATTCCATCGGTCTACAGTCTTCTGTCTCGCTGAACCTCGACCAGGACCAGACCGTCGTCGTGGTGGTCAGCGGCTACAGCGGGGACTCCGGCAACTTCGCGCTGGCCATCAACTGACTTGGCTCGAGGGGGGCGCGCTTGCCTGATTTTGCTGCGCCGGGTATGACCGAGACGCGCTGGTGAAGCAGGCGGGTTGTCGCGAAGACTCGTCTCGCCCGGAGCTTCGCAGCCGCCCGGAACGATCGTGCGCATCGCCTATCTGACGACGACCTACCCCTCGGTCAGCCACACGTTCATCCGTCGTGAGCTGTGTGAACTCGAGCGGCAGGTCGGCGAGATCGCCCGTTTTGCGATCCGCCACACACCCTACGACATCGTCGATCCCGACGATGCTCGCGAAGACGCGAAGACCTTCCGCATCCTGACGCAGTCGCGGCTGCGCTGGCTTTCCGTGGTGGCCAAACGTGGCCTGGGCAACCCTCGCGCAACGCTCGCCGGCCTGCGCAAGGCCGTGTCGCTGGGTCGCAAGAGCAGCCGCGGCCTGCCCGTGCACGCGGCCTACCTGCTCGAAGCGATGATGCTGCTCGACGAAGCCGAGCTCCGCGGCATCGAGCACCTGCACGTGCACTTTGGCACCAACCCCACAGCGGTGGCCCAGATCATGCGCGCCATGGGCGGACCACCCTACTCGTTCACCGTACACGGCCCCGACGAGCTCGACGCTCCGCTCGGGCTCAAGCTCGGCTCGAAGATCAAAGACGCGGCGTTTGTGGTCGCGATCACGAGCTACTGCGCGGCCCAGCTGCGACGCTGGGTGTCGCACGAACAGTGGGACAAGATCCGCGTGGTCCACTGCACGGTGGGCGATGAATTTTTCACCGAATCGCGTCCGATCCCGCCACAGTCCAAGCGGCTGGTGTGCGTCGGTCGACTGTCGCCGCAAAAGGGCCAGCTACTGCTGGTCGAGGCGTTCGCGGACGCGATCGACCGCGGCGCCGACGCCGAGCTGGTGCTCGCGGGGGATGGGGAAATGCGCGGGGAAATCGAGCGGATCGCCGCCGCGCGCGGCCTCGGTGATCGACTCCGCATCACCGGCTGGATAAGCGGCGAGCAGGTGCGCGCGGAGATCCTCGCGGGGCGCGCGCTGGTCTTGCCGAGCTTCGCCGAAGGACTGCCAATGGTCATCATGGAAGCGTTTGCCCTGGGTCGTCCGGTGTTGACCACGTACATCGCCGGAATCCCCGAGCTGGTGGTCCACGGCGACAACGGATGGCTGATTCCCGCGGGATCGCGCGAGGCCATCACGACCTCGATCCTCGAGGTGCTGAACACCGATGCGGCTCAGCTCGAGCGCATGGCCGCGCGCGGGCGTGACGCGGTACGCCGTCATCACTACACGCCAACCGAAACCGCTCGCCTCGCCGAGCACGTTCGCGGCTCTGTCAACGAAGAACAACACCGTCGGAGTCACGCATGACCTCCATCGTCATACCCGCCTACAACGAAGGCAGCGTGATCGAGCGCTGCCTCGAGGCGCTGCTGGCCGACGCCGGACCCGACGAATTCGAGATCGTCGTCGTGTGCAACGGCTGCAAGGACGACACTGCTGCCCGCGCGCGTGCCTTTGGGGCCAAGGCCAACGTCAAGGTCGTCGAGACCCCGGTCGGCTCGAAGATCGGCGCACTCAACCTCGGCGACGAGCATGTCAGTCGCTTTCCCCGGTTTTACGTCGATGCCGACGTTCAGCTGTCGGCATCGGCAATCCGCGAGGTTGCGGCCCTGCTCGGCGACGACTCACCGATCTTGGTCGCGGCACCGCGGGCGATCGTCGCCTATGAAGATCGCCCGTATTTGGTCCGCGCGTTCTATCGGGTGTGGACTCGGCTCCCGTATTTTCGCGAGAACATGATCGGTTCGGGCGTGTACGGCTTCTCGCGCCGGGGACGGGCCCGATTCGATCGATTCCCCGACGTGATCTCCGATGACGAGTTTGCCCGGCTGATCGCTGCCCCCCACGAGCGGCAGGCCACGGTGCGCGCCACCTTCACGATTCATCCGCCACGGACCTTGTGGGGCGTGATCAAGATCAACACCCGCGCGCGGGCGGGCAACTACGAGCTGCGGCAGAAGTTTCCCGAGATGCAGAGCCACGCCGGCACGAGCTCGAGTCGCTCGCTGGGCGTGATAGCCACCACGCCCAGCCTGTGGCTGGACGCACCGCTGTACCTGGGCGTGATGTTTCTGGCCAAGCTTCGCGCCCACGAGAAGCTCCGCAAGCACCAAGAGAAGGTCTGGGATCGCGATGACACCTCGCGCAACCCCGGCTGAACCACCCGCGGTGACGCCATCAAGCGTATGCTCCCGCCGTGAAGTTCAACCCAGACGACCTCGTCGAGTACGTCAGCCACACCGCGACGCGTGGCCTCTTCCGCGTCCGATTTCGCGATGGCACCGAAGCCCAGGTTCGGGCGAAGACGGCGAGCGAAGCGAAGTATCAGGCGGCGAGCACCAAGGGCAATCGTCGGCTTTCCCCGGTCGGCGTCGGCGGGCTGGCGCAACCCAAAGATGACAAGACCAGCTGAGATATTGGCTGAGATATTGGCTGAGATGTTGGCTGAGATCCCCGCGGGACTCGTGCACCGCCGTCAGCGATTCTCGTAGCGGCTGAGATCGAACAACCCGGCTTCCACCGGCCAACCGAGGCGGTAGATCTCGGCGAGTCGATCGCTGGTCGTCCAGAAATCGGGATCCGTTCGGCGCACGCCGAAGCCGGTCGCGAGCGCCGCATAGTCGGCCGCGGTCTCGAGCCCGCCGACCTGCGCGACGAACTCGCCGAGACGGGCGCGTGGGACCACGTAGAACGCGTTGGGGTAGGTCCCGATGAAGCCGCGCACGACCGTCAGCGTGTCCTCGGCCAGCAGGCGCCGGTGGTTCTCTCCGAACGGCGAGGCGATGTTCGAATGCCCGTTGTTGCGGATGATCGTGAACACCGAGGCGCCCGCTGGCGCATCGGGAACGTAGAGAAACGCGCTCTGCGGCAGCAACTTCAACCGTACCCCAGCGAGGGCAGAGAGCTCGAGCAACGGAGCGACGATGTCCGGCGGGGTCTTGGCGGCGTCGAGGTCGAAGCGGTCGTCACGCACAGCCTCGAGGTGCGCGGCCAGAATCCCATGGAGCTCGGTCTTGGGCTGCTGCGTCTCGTAGTGAATCGCGGTCTCGGGATCGAGGTCGGACAACTCAGCGACGATGTCCCGGTAGATGCGCTCGTTGGTGTCGCGGTACCAGAACTCGCGCTCGGCCTTGCGTGCGCGCTTGGGCAGCAGCGCCAAGAACGAGAACTCCGACTCCATGCGCAAGAAGTCCATGTAGGCGCGGGTCGCCGCCTGATGGCCGATGTTGCCGTAGACGTCGAAGCCCGCCACGAGCAGGTAGTGGATCCGCTCGAACATCGGGTAGGTGATCACCCATGCGGTCTTGGGCCCGGCGCCGACCATGCCTTTGACGACCGAGGCGCTGTCGTAGTGGCGAAAGACGGTGAGAGCCGCGTTGCGGTTGTGGCCATCGCCGTCCCATAGCAGGTCGATGTCGATCTTCTCGCCCTTGCGAAAGTCCTCACGCAGTGCGCGTTGCTTCGCACGTGCATAGGCCGCTTCGTCCTTGGACCGCCGCGCCCAGGTGACCAGGGGCGGCGCGTTGGAGCTCGCCTCAGCGGGCATGCGCAGCGATTCGGCGTTCTGGTAGAGAAACTCGCCATCGTGCAACTCGAGCTTGGTGTCGGGGTCGACGAAGAAGATCCAGAAGTAGTCATCGATCACATTCAGAGCGATCGGCCCTCGGCACACCGCGCCCTTGATGAAGCCCATCATCGTGAACTCGGCTTCGTCGATCATGAAGCGATAGCGCGACGACACCGGGATCTCGCGAAAGGCGATGAACGGGTTGGAAGCGACCTTGGTCGCGTACGAGGGCAGCTTGGTGACCTCATAGTCGGCGTCTCGGAACAGCGCCTGCCACCGCCGCATGCGGTCGGCATCGAGCCGATACGGTAGGTGCAACTTGGCGACGACGGCTTCACGTAGCGGTTGGAGGCGGTAGTACGGACGCGCGACGCCGGGGTCATCGTAGGGCCGCCGCGTCGAAATTCGATCGATCGGTTGGCCCGGTGGCGTCGCGGAGCGCACCAGGTCGAAGTAGCGGGGCGGGGCACCGGACTCACCGTCGGCGAAGTAAACGTGGCCCAGAAACAGATGCTCGTAGATGTAGCGACTCGCGAGCCTGGCCTTGAGCGAGTCTTCGTTGAGAAACTGCTCCCAGCGCTCGACCTCGGCCGCAAGCGGGTCCCGGGGCCTGGGCGCTGCGACGTGGACCGCTCCCTGCTCGAGCCAACGGGTGACGATCTCGTGCTCGGAGGCGCTCAATCCCGGCAGCCCATACGGCATCCCCCATTCGGGGTGCTTGCGTGCGTGACGATTGAACCCCTGGGCGGTCGGGCATTGCTCGTCGTGGCGGAGGCGAAGATCGACGTCGCCGGGAAGCAGCGCACCCGGATCGACCGGGTGAGAGCGCTTGAGCTCCAACGCGCGGTACAAGAGGCCAGCTTCGCGATTGGCCCGGCTATTCTGCGTGCGCTCGTTGAGCACCGGATGGAAGCCCTTCTTGCGCCACGCGGTCGTGGTGTGGGCATCCTCGAACAACCGCGTGAGGTCGGCCTGGAGCAGTCGACCCGCATCGTAGACCTTGTCGACACTGGCGCCGCGTTCAATGCCCTCGGATGACCCCAGCTTGAGCTGACACGGCGCGTCGTAGCAGGCGTGGCAGACCACGCACCGGGACTCGAGGATGGGCCGTACCTGGGTGTCGTAGTCGACCGCGCCGGCGGCCAAGCTCGCCACCTCGCGGTTGCGCACGCTTGCAACGCCGTGGCGGCGGTCGAATCGCACATGCTGGTAGGCCGCGCATCCGACGACGATGGCCACGAGCACCAGAAGGATGGACGCGCGTGGAGGCATCGTGATCTCCAAGGGGGCGCGCGTCAGCCTGGCACATCTGGGCTGGTGTGCAGGTCAGCGACGAACAATGTGCGCGGGCACTGGCTCCGCGAGGCTTCGATCGCGGTGCCCGCGGGCGGCGCGGCCGCAGGCCAGCAGGCCAAAGACAGGCTCAAATCGCGGTCTATCGGCCTCTTCGAGAGAAGCACCGGCCGATGACGAGCGTTGTTCACGAGTACTTGATGTAACGCGCGGAACTAAATCCGCGCCAACCAAAACTGCTAGGCTTGGCGAGCCATGGCCATCCCAGTTCCGATCGCGTTTGGTGTCTTCATCGCAGCGGTGATCGTCACCCGCATCCTTCAGGAGCGCGCGTTGCGACGACTGTCCACCGAAGCCAAGGGTCGGCTGGTGGAGGCCTTCTCTTCGTACCGCATGCTCGCGCTGCTGCCGCTGGCCGCGATCGCCGGGCTCTACTTCTTGATGTCGAGCATGGATGCCTTCACCACCGGCATCATGATGGCGAGCTACATCGGCGGCGCCATGCTCTTCGGCCTGGTGATGCAGGTGTTGATCTATCGCAAGCTCAAGGCGATGGCGATCGACCCCGGGTATCTCAAGGTGTACTCGGGCTGCCGGCTGCTGATGCTCGGAGCGTTCATTGTGATGATGCTCGGCGTCGTTCGCTGACGCTCGCGCGCCTACCAATTCGAGCGCGGCGTGCGATACGATCCACTGCATGTGGGCAAACCTGAGCTGGCGTCGCGGTTGTTCTGGACTCGTCTTGCTCCTGGCGTGCGCGACACGGGTCGAGTCGGTCGACGACGATACCAGCGGTGCGCCCGAAAGCGGGGGCGACATCGAGCCCGATGGGGTCTACATCGACTGTGCGCAGATCGGCGACAACGAGCCGACCGTCGCCCCTGGTGCCCCCGGCCCACTGGGATTCCCCGAGTACGCCTGCAACCCCCGCACCTCCGGCAGCGGCAACGGCTATCAGTGCTGCTCGAGCGACCCGGCCACCGCCGACGGGCAGCTGCCCGCATACGCGGGCAAGGGCATCGTGGGGAGTCCACCGTTGTATGCCGACGCCGCGAACGACAGCGGCGCGTGGGGCATGTGCGTGCGTGTGACCGACATCCCCGAAGGCGCGGGTCTGCTCGCGCCCGCAGCGATGAACTGTCCCATTGCCTGCGACCCCACCTGGGCGGATGGCGAGGTCGCGACGGTGTGCGGCTCTGGCCGGGTCTGCTGCCAGACGTTCGCGCTCGGCGCGGCGGATTGCGTGCAGGACAACGCGACCGGGAGCTGGCGCCCCGTCACCGGTGCCGACATCGGCTCGAACGAGATCATGCCGTTGACCAATTGGAACAACGCGGCTCACGACACGCACCAGGATCCCAACGGCACCGTCTGCCTGGGCGCGTCGGGAGGCGCAAACACATCCGAGTTCATCGAATGCATCCAACACCTGAGCGTCGCCGATCGCCGCGGCTACTGCATGGCACTCGCCCCGGGCGCGGCGTGCCCCGGGGCTGCCCCAGGCTACATCGATGCCTGCGAGGCGATGAACTGAGCGGAATCGCCGTGCGAGGTGCGTGGTAGGCTGATTCGTGGGCGCCTGCCACTGGCTTCCTGCGCTGATCGATTCTCGTAAGGCGGAGCGGCCCGATTTTCTCCGCGCAGCGCAATCAGTTGGGCGAGCCGCGGTACCGCCCCCCCGAGATGAACGACCAGACGACCAGCCCACGAGAACTCAGCTCGGCGATGCCCCCCGACGATGACCTCGCCCCGCTCGACGCGGCGAACATGGACACCCTGACGGCGGCCGACATCGTGCGACCGGTCAGCCTCGACGACGCGTTGCTCGGTCGCGATCTCAAGCAGCGCATGTTCGGCAAGCGCCCGGCGGTGCAGATCGGTCGCTATGAAGTCTTGTCGCGAATCGGGCGTGGCGGGATGGGGACGGTCTATCTCGCTCACGATCCGGAGCTCGAGCGCACCGTGGCCCTCAAGGTCTTGCGCGACGATCGCAAGGACGGGCAGACGCGCATGCTCAACGAAGCCAGAGCCCTGGCTCGGCTGACGCACCCGAATGTCGTGACGGTGCATGAGGTCGGAACCCACGAGGGCCGCGTGTTCCTGGCGATGGAGTTCATCGAAGGTCCGACCCTCAGGGCGTGGCTGGAGCACGAGCGCAGCGCGGACGAAATCCTCGACGTGTTCGCGCAGGCGGCTGCCGGGCTGGCCGCGGCGCACGAAGTGGGCCTCGTCCACCGCGACTTCAAGCCGGAGAACGTGATCATCGGTCGTGGCGGCCGGGTGCGTGTGGTGGATTTCGGCGTGGCCAAAGTGCCCGGCGACGGGGCGGGCCCCAGCACCATCGCGGGTGCGAGCGCGATCGATCTGACCCACACCGGACAGCTACTCGGAACGCCCGCGTATATGGCCGCCGAACAGTTCCTCGGGACCAGGGTCGATCGGCGTGCGGACGTCTTCGCTTTGTGCGTGGCGCTGCACGAAGCGTTCGCGGGCGAGCGGCCGTTCGCGGGGGACGATCCGCTGTCGGTGAGCCAGGCGGTGCTCCGCGACGAGGCGCGCTCGCTCGACTCGCAAAAGCTACCCAAGTCGCTGGCCCCACTGCTGCGACGGGGGCTGTCCGCCGATCGCGACAAGCGACCCACGCTGGACGAGCTGCTCGTCGAGCTTCGGCCGCACCGGCGGCGCCCGTCGATCCGAAGGCGAGCGGCGCTCGCCGGCGTCATGGCGGTGAGCGCAGCGGTCGGTGGTCTAGTGTACCTCAGCTCACCGGCCGAGCCCTTGACTGAGGTCCAAGACGTCGCGCAGGCCCAGAGCTACGCGAGTCTGCTCGACGCGGCCGATGACGACGAGCGTCTGCGGCGGGGCGAGGAGTTTCTGGCGAGCTTTGGTGACTCCAGCGACCCGGCACGGCGCGCGGTCGCCCACGCGACCATTGGACAGGTGCTGTGGGCTCGCTCCTGCGACGCGCCGTGGCTGGGCCTGTGCCTCGAGCCGCAGCCGATCCCCGACGAACCCCACTGCCGTCCCCCGAGCCGAGGTCCCTTGGTGAGGCGCGCTCGCAGCGAAGCTGGGCAAGCTGCGTACGATCACTTCGTCGCGGCGACCCAGTTGGCCGGGATCTCCCGGCCAACCGATGAGGCGCTGGCGGATCAGTGGAGCAATGCGATCGGTGAGTCGCTGGTGCGCATCGCCGACCGCGACCTCGAGCAGTACCTCGCAGTGGGCATACCGAAGGACCTCGACTTCGAGGCCAGCGCCGCGCTGTCGAAAGCCGCATTCGGGTTGTTTGTCGAAACCGTGACACGCGACGGGGGGAAGCTCGTGACCGCATACGCCGCGGTTAAAGGCACGGCGCTGCGGTGGAAAACCATCGCGGCGGCCCGCACCGGCCTGCTCCAAGAGTCGATGGCAAACACGTTTTCCTTGCACGCGCCCCCGGCCACCTGGGACGTCGAGCGAAGCGAGGCCTACTGTGACGCGATCAACGAGCAGGTGATCACGTCGCTCCGCGAGACCGGGCGCAAAGCCTGCCAGTGGGGCATGGACAAGGCTGCGGAGTCCGGGCTCGTGGGGCTCGTCGAGGCCAACGGCTGCGCCCCTCGCACGTCTCCTCCCACATCTCCTCCCACGTCTCCTCCCACGTCTCCTCCCACGTCTGGGTGAACTTGGTACGCTGACCGCATTGAGTACCGACGATGAGCTGCTCGCGGCGTGGCGCGGCGGTGATGCCGATGCCGGCGAGCAGTTGTTCGATCGGTACTTTGCGATGCTCACCCGGTTCTTTCGGAACAAAGGTGAGCCGGTCGATGACCTGATCCAGGCGACGTTGCTCGGGTTGCTCGAGTCACAACACAGCTACCGCGCCGAGGCGCCGTTTCGAAGCTTCGTGTTCGGCGTGGCGTACAACACCCTGCGCAACCACTATCGTCGCGCGATCAACGACGAAGCTCGTCTCGACTTTGGGGTGAGTTCGATCTTCGACTTGGCGGCCGGGCCTTCTGCGGCGCTGGCCAAAGCGCAGGAGCAGCGGTTGATTCTTCACGCGCTGCGGCGAATCCCGGTCGAGCACCAGGTGCTGTTGGAGCTGTACTTCTGGGAGCCGCTGTCGGCGGCGGAGATCGGTGCTGTACTCGGCGTCCCCGAGGGGACGGTACGGACCCGGATTCGCCGCGCCAAAGACCTGCTGCGAGCCGCCCTGGGTGAGCTGCAGGCGCAACCTCTTCTGGTTGAGAGCACCCTGGGCAACCTCGACGATTGGGCGCGCTCGATCAAGAACCTCGGTGGCTAGAGCTACGGCGCCGCGGTCGTAGGTGCCGGCTTGCGCGACTCTTCGGGCCTGCGGCAGACTCCGCACACATGACCCGCTCACTTCTACTTCTGGCGTCCTTGCTGCTGGTGTCCGCGTCCTGCGGTGGCGACGACAAGGGCGACGACTCGAACGACTCCGCGGCCGACGAATCGGGCTCGGATCCGTCCGCCACGACGGCGGGGATGACCGGGTCGCAGACCACGACGACCAGCACGATGGAGACCTGCGACACCTCGCACCAGTGCGTGGGCAGTACTTGCACGTGCACCACGCCGACCCTCGAGGGCATGGCATGCACCGACGACACCGCGTGCGATGAGGAGTGCGAGATCTGCATGTAGCCGAACTCGATGCGGGGCGCCGGATCCGCGGGCCGAGTGCTACGCTCGGGCGTGGTCCCACACCGTCGGTCACCGTTGCTCGGAGTCGCCCTCGCCACTGCGGCGTGTACCGGCAGCAAGCCCGAACCACCGGCGCCCTCGCCGGTGCCCGTCATCGCGGTGGCCGTGATCGACGAGCTGCAGCAGGCGCGCGGCGAAACGGCGAAGAATGAGGCGCGAGCGGTGCTCTCCGCCGTGCAGCTGTACATCCTCACCGAGGCCAAGTGTCCGGCCGACGTCGACGCACTCGCGAGCACCGGCAAGATCGCCAAGGTGCCCGTCGATCCGTGGGGGCACGGCTACGTGGTCGAGTGCACCAGCGGTGGTGCATCGGTCGTGGTGCTGTCGATGGGTGGCGACGGGCGGCGCGGCACGGCCGACGATATCGTGGTCGAGACCCGCGAGTTCTAAAGCCGCCCTCGCCGCCACGCTACAGTGCGGGGCTCGGGCTTGGATTCTCCGCGGGCAGACCCATCAGCGACCACGCCAGCATCCCGCCGCGCATGTTGGCGTAGCGACCAAGGCCTGCGCCGCGGAGAATCGCGCACGCTAGCGCCGAGCGCGTTCCGGAGTGGCACACGGTGATGACGGGCTTGTCGCGCGGAACCTCGGACACCCGGACATTGAGCTCGGGCAGCGGGATCAGCTGGGATCCGGGGACGCGTCCGAGCGACTCCTGCGTCTCCTCGAGCGGGCGCACATCGAGGACGTGCACACTGGACAGGTTCTCCGCGACCCAATCCGGCTCGACCTCGAGCGTGCCGGCGTAGGTCTGCCGCACGGGACCCCACGCCGGAGGCGGCGCCGCAGCATCCACCGGTCGGCCACTACACATGTTGCCGGGCACAGCGATGTCGATCTGCTTGGGATGCGGGAGCCGCAGATTCTCCATGAACACCACGAAATCACGCTCGTCGGCATGGCCGCCGATACGGGGGTTGTGGGCCTTTTCATCGCCCACCGACGACATCGTGCGCCCACTGTAATCGTGCGCCGGAAACAGCAAGCAGTCATCAGGAAGCGAGAAGATCTGCTGCGTGATCGAGCGAAATAGCAGGCGCGCGTCGCCCTCCTGAAAATCACAACGCCCTGCGCCCCGGATCAGCAGGGCGTCGCCGGTGAACACCATGCCCAGATCGTCGAGGACGAACGTCAGGCAACCCGCGGTGTGCCCGGGCGTCGCACGGACCTCCAGGCTGCGCCCGCCAAACTCGACGCGATCCCCGTGCTCGAGCAGCAAGTCGGCACCGTCGACGACCGGTCGGTAGCGCCCCGAGATCCCGATGCGACAGCCGGTTGCCTGCTGCATCAGCCACGCACCGGTCACGTGATCGGCATGGCAATGCGTCTCGAGCGTCGCGACGAGCTGCAGCCCGAGCTCGTCGACGAGGGCGCGATCGCGCAGATGCTGCTCGAAGACCGTGTCGATGATCACGGCGCTGCGGGAGACCGGATCACCCAGCAGGTAGGTGTAGGTCGACGACGTCGCGTCGAACAACTGCCGAAACACGAGACTACCGAACATCATCCGCTTTTCTCCGAGTGCAGGTGCGCCGAGTAAACCACGACCCGCGAGGCTGCGCATCTCGGCTCATCGCACCGCGGGACGGCTCTCGACGCGAGCCAACTCGTGCCGGAGCGCTCGTAGGCGGCGGCGGGTCTCCCAGCGAAAGACCACCGCCAGCACGGGATCGAGCGCGAACGCCAACCACGAGGGTCGCGCGCGAAAATTGTAGGTGTAGGTGATGCGGCTGCGATTTTCCCCGAGCGGCTCGTGTCGGATCGATGCCGCCCACCGGGCGAACAGTGGTGGGCGGTTGAGCATCTTGACCGCGGCGACCTCTCCCCGGTCGAACGTGACGTAGGCGGTACGCAAGGTCAGTCCACCCAAGAACCACCGCCCGCTACACACCGCGATGGCGCCGCGTTCGGGCGGCCTCCCGCCCTCGACGAAGGCCTCGCGCAGCAGGGTGTCCCAGTCGAGGCGCCGCTCGTAGTCGTGGACGAGATCGAACACAGCCTCGCAGCTTGCCGGCATCTCCTCGCTGACCCGCGCATGCACCATCGCGACGATCCTCATGCTCGCCCATTTGTGGGCCGGCAGTCCATCCGCCGCCGCGAGAACCGAGCCGCGAGGTCCGCGTGGGCACATCGGCCACGCAAACGACCAGGCTTTGATAAGCTGAGCGTCGCTCATGCTGCGAACGCGCGCCGAGGCCACCGGATTTCGCGAAACCTCACTGCACGCCGACGTGATGGCGTTCGTGGCCGGGCTCGACGCGCGCAACGATCCGCGGCTTTTCGTGACGTCCTTCGGCACCAGCCCGCAGGGCCGTGCGCTGCCGCTGTTGGTGCTGTCCGAGCGCGGCGTCCAGAACCCTGCCCAGGCCCGCGCGTTGGGTCGACCGATCGTGCTGATGCAGGACGGCATCCACCCCGGTGAGGTCGAGGGCAAAGAAGCCAGCCTCGCGTTTGTCCGCGATCTGCTCGACGGCCGGCATGGCGACCTGCTCGAACACCTCACCTTGGTGGTGGTGCCGCTGTTCAATCCCGATGGCAACGACGCGCTCGACCCGGCCAACCGAAGGCTCGATCTGGCGAAGCTCACCGGACAGATCGGCCCGGTCGTCGGAACCCGGACGCAGAGCCACGGGATCAACCTCAATCGCGACTATCTGCGGCAGGCGGCCCCCGAGATGCGGGCGCTGCAACAGCAGGTCTGCATCCCGTGGAAGCCTGATCTCACCGTCGACAACCACGCGACCAACGGCAGCGTGCATCGCTTCCACATGACGGTCGACATCCCCCACACCGTGCAGTCGGGTCGCGCCGAGCCCATCGAGTTCATGCGCGCGCGTCTGGTGCCCGAGGTCATGGCTGCCGTCGCGCGCCGCGGGTTCGACTCGGGCTGGTATGGGAACTTCGTCGAGGACGAGCGCGTGCTCGATACCGGTGGCGACGTCGATCCCCGCGCGGGGATCGGCGAGGGCTGGATGACGTATCCGCACCATCCGCGGTTCGGCTCGAACTACCGTGGGCTCACCAATCGCCTCGACCTGTTGCTCGAGTGCTACAGCTATCTGAGCTTCGAGCAGAGGGTCGCGACCGCGTCGGCCTGGCAGATCGAGACCCTGCAGTGGGTCGCGGGCCACGCCGACGACGTGCTCGAGGTCGTCGCCGCCAGCGCCACACCACCCGAGCGCATCGCCGTGCGCTACGCGCTTGCGGCCTTCGATGCGCCGGTCGAGATTCTCACGAGGACACCGCGGACGCTCGAAGGCGCACCCGACTCGGTCCGGCTGCCGCATCTGGCGAGGTTTGTCGGCTCGGTGGTGGTCGATCGCCCGCTGGCGTATCTCGTGCCACCCGCGGTGGCCGAGCACCTGCGCCGACACGGCCTGGACGTGACTCCCGCCCCCACTCACGCGAGCTGCTCGGTCGCACGGGTCCAGAGCGTCGGCGCGGTGGTTGGCCGTGGCATTCTCGAGGCCGCGGGCACCGACGACCTCACGGTCTCGTGGCGCACCGAGCATCGCGAGGTACCGCCGGGATGGTCGCGCGTCGCGACCGATCAGACGCTGGGTGCCATCGCCGTGTATCTGTGCGAGCCCACCAGTGACGATGGTTTGGTCGACAACGGGCTGATATCGGCGCCGTCGCCGGGTGATGACTTCCCGGCGTGGCGAGTGGATGGGTGATCCACCCGTTTGCGTGCGCCCTTTGGCCGACCGCCGCAAGGCACATCATCGTGCCGTGTGGTCGATTGCAGGCACTGCGATGTCAAGCCGTGCGAGCAGTTCGTGCGCAGTCGGACGCACGATTGCGCGCAACGTCTGGAGCGCGACCGCATGGGCGTCGGCGCGGGTGAGGCGGCCGAACCTGCGCCAGCGATCCGCGTCGGCGTCCGCGGGGTCGTCGGCGGGCCCGCGCGGGATGGAGCGCGCAGCGTCGGCGAACGCGTCACGCACCGCCGCCCGCAGGCGTGCATCCCCCCGCGCGCATGCCCACGCGACGAACGACCACGCGAGCTCGACGTGGCGCAACTCCTGCTCGAGCACGCGTGCGAGCGCGGCGCGTAGTCGCGGATCTTCGGCAGTCTCGCACGCGCGCTGCAGCTGCATCGCGGAGATCGTCTCGGCGATGCAGCCCTCGCGTACGGTCGCGAGCACGACGTGGAGCGGATCGTCGGACCCCGCGAGCGCGCCATCGATATCGAGTGCCGCGGGACCCTGCGCGACGCCACAGTGGGCGTGCGCGAGTCCGAAGAACAGTGTCGCGTGTTCGCGCTCGTCGCTCGCGGCCTGTAGAGCGCCGTCCACGAATCGCGGCGGAGCGGCGAGCGCGAGCAGCTGCATCGCGAACCGAGCGAACGAGGCGATCGCCGCGTGCTCGTTGCGTGCGTCGAACAACCACGCGCGTGCGAGCGCATCGTCGCGTCGCATGTGGGTCCATGCGTCGCACCAGTCGTCGCGCCGTACGAGCGCCGCGATGCGTTCGCGTCCATCGACGAGGAAGGGGCGACCGGGACAAGCCCACCCGGTGAACGGCGCCCAGTAGCAGCATTCCTGATCGACGACACTCGGGGCTTCGCACGGCAAGCCCAGGCCGCCGCAGTTACTCATGGTGCCGTCCCAATCCCACGTGCACTGATCGAGCGCGGCGCGGATCTCGTCGTCGGTCTCGGGCGTGCATGCGCCGTCGGGTCCGAGCGGCACGCATATCGTGACCCACAGCGGGTCGTCGTTGGTGGGTCCGACTGCGCACGCGAGCCCAGGTCGCGGTGGCGGCACGTCGCAACCATCGGGCTCGAGCGACCCGTCGGGGATGGGGCTCACGTCGAAGTTTGGCGCCTCGTCGTTGGTGTCGTCGACCTCGCCGTCGTCGTCGCTGGGACCACTCTCGCTCACGACGGTGGTGCTGCTGGAGGTGGGCGTCGTGGTCGTCGAGATCGTCGCGCTCGTCGGCGGCCCGTCGTCGGTCGACGTGCCGCTGCCTCCGTTGCCGTCGTTCGTGTCGGAGATCGCCCGATCGCTGCATCCCGCGAGCGAGAGTCCCATCGTGATCGCCTGCGTCAGTCGTCGTCGCATCATCGCCACCTCCAACCGCAAGAGTGTGGCATGGAAGCGCCGTTCGGGTCAACACGCGACTCGAGTCGAACCGCACACGCCGACCAGCACCGGCGGCTCCGTGAAGTCGCACGGCCAGCACGTCTCGTCACCGCACGCTCCCGTGTCCTCCGGGTCGCAGATGGCTGCACATGTACCGACGCCGAGAGCATCCGCGACGCAGTACGCTACGGGCTCACAGTCGTCTTGCCACGGCCCAGCACTCGTGCACGTCTCGCCGATCGTCTGCGCTGGATCCGACGCCCGAAC
>CANLQR010000046.1 GCA_947492135.1 Deltaproteobacteria bacterium
ATCGCGACCTTCGCGGCGGCAGCAAGGCTGCCGCCGCGAACCCTTACCAACGCCCTCGAGTTCAGTCGCGCGCGCCCTGGCTGGCCAGCGCGACGCCGCACAGCTTGTACAGCAACCGCGCCCCGACGTTGCCATCCCATTGGTCGTCCGGGCGTGCCGACGGTGCGACCTCGACGAGGTCGAAGCCCACGATGGTCTTGCCCGATCGCACCACGGCGCACAGCAGCGACGTGGCCTCGATGAACGAAAGTCCGCCCGGCACCGGCGTGCCGGTACTTGGGCACAGGGTGGGATCGAGGCCATCGACGTCGAACGTGATGTAGACCTGCTCGGGCAGCCCATCGATGATGGCTGCGCAGATCTGCTGCCAAGTGTGCCGCTCGCCGAGCTGGGCTCGAATCGCGACGTCGAAGTGGGTTTCGATCTTCTCGTGCGCCCGTGACATCGCGTACTCCTGGGCGCTGAGGTCGCGAATGCCCACCTGGACCACCTTGGCGACGCCGTCGATCCGCTGCACGACGTTGTGCAACACGCTGGCGTGCGAGCGCTCGAAGCCCTCGTACGCGTCGCGGAGGTCGGCATGCGCGTCGAGGTGCAAGACGCCGAGCCCGGGCCACCGCGCCGCGTGGGCCGCGATCGCACCGAACGAGACGCTGTGATCACCTCCGACCACACCCACGATTCGGCCCTGGTCGATACCGGCTCGGACCTCTTGCTCGACCCAACGATCAAGCTCACGCGAGAGATTGTTGACGTCGGTCAGCGCGCTCAGCAGGTCAGCGTCGTCGCCCAACACCCCACCTGCCGCGATCACCGGCAAGGCCCGAGCACACGCGCGCTCGTTCCACGCGCGCACGAGCGACGACTCCTCGACCATGTGAATGCCGAACTGCCACGGCTGGCCCAGGCCGAGGCCCGCGAGCTCGATATCGAACAGGTCGAGCTGGGGGCTGGCCGCACGGATCGCCGCAGGTCCCTGTGCGGTGCCGCGGCCGTAGCTGGTGGTCGCTTCCCACGGCACCGGCAACAGCACCACGCTGCTGTCATCGGGACCAAACGGCAGGCCAAAAATGCTGCCCTCGGGATCGCCGGCGCCCGCGGCGTCGAACTGGGAGATTTCGGCTCGACGCACCATGGCCGGGAGCATAGCGGATCAAAGGCTGCGCCTCCGGAATGACGCGGCACCCGATCTAGGCCGACCTCACGTCTCGGGCTCGGGGGCGAGCGCACGCAACAAGGGCGAAGTCCGTGAGCGCATGCGATACTCAGACGAGGTCGCCCCCATGATGCTATTGGCTCGATCGATCCTGCTCGCGACGGTGGCCGGTGCTGTGGGCGGGTGTACCAGCACAAACCCCGCCTTCGGTGACGGTAGCGGCGACGACGGCAGCGGGGGCGAGTCGTCATCAGCAGCCACGTCGCTCGACGGCACCGCCTCCTTGGGCACCTCGCAGTCGACCACGGTCTCCACAACCGAAGATCCCACCGCCGGGGAGCGATGCGGCGACGGAGACCTCGACCCTGGCGAATTCTGCGATGACGGCGAGAACAACGGCGACACCGAACGGTGTCAGCCCGACTGCACCAAGAACGAGTGCGGTGACGGATTCACCAGCCCGCAGCAACTTTGCGACGACGGACCCAAAGGCAGCGATGACTGCACCCCGATGTGCACGCTGCGCTCGTGTGGCGACGGCATACCCCAGGGCGAGGAAGCCTGCGACGACAAGAACGAGATCAGTACCGACGACTGCGTCAATTGCCAGCAGGCCGGCTGCGGCGACACGCAGGTTTGGGCCGGTGTGGAAGAGTGCGACGACGGCAACGACAACGACGAGGACGCGTGCGTGGCCTGCCAGGATGCCCAATGCTCAGACGGCCACATCTGGGCGGGGATGGAGGAGTGCGACGACGCCAACATGAACCAGAACGACGAGTGCACGAACCTGTGCCTCCAAGCGGAATGCGGCGATGGCCTCCTCGATGAATCCGACAACTCGCAGGAGCAGTGCGATGGCAACCCGGCGCCGTCCTGCGCCGATCTGGGCTTCGACGGGGGCGTGGCCCAGTGCAGTGGCAGTTGTCAGGTCGTGGGCTGCACGGAGTGCGGAAACGGCATCCTCGAGTTCCCCGAGGTGTGCGACCCGAAGGCGCCAGGCAGCCCGCTCACGTGCCTGCAGTTCGGCCTGGGTGGCTCTGAAGACCCCGCTTGTACAAGCGAGTGCGTGGCCGACCTCGGTCCGTGCTGCGCACTCCCGGGTGAGCTGTGTGATGGGGACTTCGAGTGCTGCTTCGGCTGCGACGGAGGCATGTGCGGCGTCGGCTAGGATCTCTCACAACGCTCACGCAGTCCGCGATTGAGCCGCCGGTAGCGCCTTTCTAGCTGTCGCCGCAGCAGCGCGACCAATGCCGGCGCCATGACTCCCGAGAACGTCTCGCTGTGGATCACTCGAGTCCCGAGGTCCGTGGCTTCGAGCCGAAAGCCGTGACGCCCTTCGACCACGCCCGTGACGCCGCCCTGCCAGGCCAGCTCTTCTCGCGGGCGTACGGTCACCAGGCGCACCGCGATCGACCGTCGTCCCACAGGCGGTGGAAGTTCAACGCTCAGCCGACCACGCGACCCTTCGCGCAGCGGTCCGTCGAGCACGATGCCAGCAAGCACCGGATTCCATTGCGACCACTCGTCGAGGGCGGTTAGCACGTCCCACACCTGCTCGGGCCGGGCTGCGATGTCGATGTCGGTACGGATCTCGCGGTCGAACATGAGCCTTGCATTACCATCGAACGGGGCAGTCCACCGATTGGGAGCAGGCTGGGGTGCGCCCACTTCGGACCGGGTCTCCGACGACCTCAAGCTCCGGGTGCCGCATCCGATGAGTGTCATGGTCTAGCGATCATGAGTTCCTCGATAGCACGCGCCGCGATGGAGTCCTACGAGTCCGTCTTTGTCGCTCGACAGCCGATCTTCACCCCAGAGCTGCTCGTGTGGGGCTACGAGTTGCTGTTCAGGCACAGCGAACAGGCGCACGCCGGCGCGATCGTCGACGGCGACCTCGCGACCGCACGTGTAATCGCGGACGGCTACGCGCTGGTGCCCGAGGCAAAGGGCAGCAAGCGGAAGCTGCTCATCAACTTCTCGGCGGGGTCCCTCATCGACGACACCGCGCGGGCCCTCCCGGCAGATCGCGTGGTGATCGAGATCCTCGAGACCGTCGAGCCGGTCCCGGAGATCCTCGACGCCTGTCGGGGCCTCAAGGCCGCCGGTTACCTGCTGGCACTCGACGACTTCGTCGGACAGCCGGGCTTCGAGGCACTGCTCGCCCTCGCCGACATCGTGAAGGTCGACGTTCTGGGGATGGCGCCCCAACGCATCGAGGAGGTCTTCGCCGGCTTGCAGCCGTATGGCTGTGCGCTGCTGGCCGAGAAGGTCGAAGACCGAGCGGTGTTCGAGCACACCCGCGAGCTGGGGTTCTCGCTTTTCCAGGGCTACTTCTTCAGCAAGCCTGAGGTGGTTCCAGGGCGCAAGATCAGCACGAGTCAGCTCTCGCGGATGCGAGTGCTGCGCGAGGTCTCCGAGGACCGCCTCGACGTCGCTGGCCTCGCACGGCTCGTGGCGTCCGACCCGGGGCTGAGTCATCGGTTGCTGCGCTACTTGAACTCCGCGGCGTTCGGGCACCGCGGTCCGCTGCGCTCGATAGGACAGGCGGCCTTGTGCTTGGGTCGCATCGCGTTGGCCCAGTGGTTGCGCGTGGTGCTGGTCTCGGACCTCAGCACAAAGCCGGGCTCGCAAGCGGCTGTGCTCCTCGCCACGCAGCGCGCCCGCTTCCTTCAGCAGGTCGCGGGCGAGAGTCGGGTGCGAAGCGAATCAGCAGACTCGCTGTTCATGCTGGGGCTGCTTTCGCTCCTCGACGCGATGCTCGGGCTGCCCATGAACGAGGTGTGCAACGAACTACCGCTGGCCCCCCGCCATCGCGCTGCGCTGTGTGGCGAGCCCTCGGAGGCGAAGTCGTGGCTAGACCTCGTCAGGGCCCTCGAGCGCGCCGAATGGGCGGCGGCGACGACGCTGCTCGACGCCCTCGGGGTGGCGCACGGCACCGCGGCGCGGCTGTACGCCGAGGCCCAGGTCTGGGCGAGCGCAGCGCTCCAGGACTAGCGTCGACTCGAGCCCTACGTGAACAGGCTCGAGATCGAGTCGCCGTGGTGGATGCGCTTGATCGCCTCGCCGAGCAGGCGGCCGAGGCCAAGCACCTCGAGGCGATCACACGCTTCGAGGCGCGTGGTCTGGGGAATCGTATCGGTAACCCAGACCTTGGTGAGCGCTGAATTGTTGAGCCGCTCGATCGCCGGCCCGCTGAACACACCGTGGCTCGACGCCGCGAAGACCGCGGTCGCGCCTTGCTCGAGCACGGCCTTCGCGGCGTTGCACAAGGTGCCGGCGGTATCGATCATGTCGTCCACGAGGATCGCGCGCTTGTTCTTGACGTCACCGATCAGGTTCAGGACTTGGCTGACGTTGGGCTTGTCGCGGCGCTTGTCGATGATGGCCAGACCGCAGCGCAGAGCCTTGGAGTAGATTCGCGCCCGTTCGACACCGCCGGCATCGGGTGACACCACGACCGCATTGTCGCCGCAGAGCCCCTCGCGCTCGAGCTTCTCGATCAGCACCGGCGAGGCAAACAAGTGGTCGAACGGAATGTTGAAAAATCCCTGGATCTGTCCCGCGTGCAGATCCACCGAGAGCACCCGCGACGCGCCTGCCGCCGAGACCAGATCGGCGACCAACTTGGCGGAGATCGGCGTGCGCGGCTTGACCTTGCGATCCTGCCGCGCGTAGCCGAAGTACGGCATGATCGCCACGATGCTGCCAGCGCTCGCGCGCTTGAGCGCATCGATCATGATCAGCAGCTCCATCAGGTTGTCGTTCGGCGGCGAACACGTCGACTGCAGGATGAAGCAGTTGACGTTGCGGACGTTCTCGCCGATCTCGACGAAGATCTCGCCATCCGAGAACCGCTCGACTCGTGAACGACCCACCGGTACGCCGACGTACGCCGCGACGTCATCGACGAGCTTGGGGTTGGAATTCCCACCGAAGATGCTGAGCGTCTTGTTCAAGTCGAAGCGCTCCCGCTCGTAGCGTCCGGTGCGAAGCCAGACGCTGCGATCTCTACTCGATTTCCCCGCCCGACGCGACGCTCGGATCGCGCGGCACGCCAGAGATGGCTGGGGCGGTAGGACTCGAACCTACGAATGGCGGGATCAAAACCCGCTGGCTTGCCACTTGCCGACGCCCCATCGGCAGGCTTCTCGCGCACCGCTCGCGGACATCGCCGCGCACGGCGAATCGCGCGAAACGCCTGCGAACAGGTTCTAGCTGCGGCCGCGGGCCGTGTCAATGTGACCAGCCCGACCCCAGCCCGACCCAAGGCCGACCCAAGGCCGACCCCCAAGCCCGACCCAACCCGATCGGCCCGACCTGGCCCGACCTGGCCCCCAGTGGGCGCGACCTCCCCGAACCCCATTCGCTTGCGCGAGTGCTGACACCAAGTGGGCGACAACGCCCGTGGCCCATGGGATGCTGGCGGCGCTCGCCAGCGCGCACGTGACGCCCGCTTACAAGATCTGTCCTGTTTGTTCTGCGCGGGCGAGCGCGGACACGCGTTTCTGCGCGAACTGTGGCGAGGATGTCAGTGCCGTCGCCGCCAGCGAGGGTGATCCCTTGCTGGGCCTCGAGCTCGCCGGAAAATACGTCCTCGAGCAACTCATCGGCGAGGGCGCGATGGGCCGCGTGTACATGGCCAGGCAGATCACGCTGCGCAAGCCGTTCGCGGTGAAGATCCTCGCGCCGCACCTGATGAACGACGCGACGAGTCACCAGCGATTCGCCAGCGAAGCCCACAACGCCGCCAGCCTCAACCATCCCAACTGCGTGTCGATCGTCGACTACGGCCGCACGCACGAGGGCGTCACCTACATCGTGATGGAGTTCATCGCGGGGATGACGTTGGAGCGGCTCATCGCCGAGCAGTTCCCGCTGGCGCGCGAACGCATGATCGATCTGACGCTGCAGATCCTCGCGGCGCTCAGCGAGGCCCACGGCCTGGGCATTTTGCATCGCGACCTCAAGCCCGAGAACATCCTGGTCCAGCAACTGCGCACTCACGGCGAGCTGGCGGTGGTGCTGGACTTTGGCATCGCCAAGCTGATGGAGGAACCGACCTCGACTGCGGTGCCGCACCAGAAGCTCACGACCGCCGGGATGGTGTGCGGCACGCCGGAATACATGTCGCCCGAGCAGGCGCGCGGCAAGACGCTCGACGCTCGATCCGACCTCTACTCCGTGGGCGTCATCCTCTACCAGATGCTGACGGGGCATCCGCCGTTCGAGAGCAACTCGGCGGTCGAGATCCTCCACAAACACCTCCACGAAGAGCCGATTCCGCCGTCGGTGGTGCGAGGCGAACCGCCCGACGCGCTGGAAACCGTGTGCCTGCGAGCGCTGCGCAAGGACCCGGCTCAGCGCTACGCGTCCGCGCTCGAGTTCCGCGAGGAGTTGCTCACCGCCACGGCCGCACCCAAGCCCACTGCCGCGGCGTTTCGCTGCCAGAAGTGCGGGGGCGAGATGCGTGGCGAACACCGCTTCTGCCCCGAGTGCGGAGCCCCTGCTCCGCCCCGCTCCAACGGTGCCCGACGACGGTCGACTCGCGGCTCGGGGATGGCGATCGCCCACGGCAACGAGGTCACCGCGGAGGTGTTCGTGCGGGCCTTCCCGCTGCCTCTGGTCGCGCGTGAACAAGCCTTCGAGCGCTCGCGCGTGATGCTGTCGCGACCCTCGCCTGGAGTCCGGCTCCGCGTGCTCACCGGCGCCGCTGGGGTTGGCAAGACGCGCATGGCCGACGAGATCGCGACGCTCGCGGAGTCGCTGGGTTGGCGTGCCCACTACGTGGGCGCGGATCCAACCGGCGCCCGCACACCGCTGTGGCCGATTCGCACTCTGGTATCGCAGCTGCTCGAGCTCGATCCGCTGCACAGCACGACCCGCGATCTCGGCCGCGTGGCCAACCTTTGCGGCCTCGGTTTCGAAGAACTCCCGGGTCTGGCCGAGCTGTTCGGCCTCGACGGCCCGGCCCACGAACTCGAGTATCCGGTGCGCCGCCGCGAGTGTTTTGCCAGCGCGATGCAGGCGATGCTTTCGGGGGGTCGCGGGCAGCCGCTGCTGCTGGTGTTCGACGACATCGACGCCTACGACAATGCGTCCCGCGAAATCATCCGACGCCTCGCGGCCGCTCCGGCCGGTTCTCCCGTGCAGATCCTCGCCACCAGTGCCGACCCACGACTCGACTGGCTCGGGGGCGTCGTCGAGCCGCTCGATCCGCTGCCGCCCGAGGCGGTCGAGCAGGTCGGCCGCCAGGTGACGCGCGACCTCAAACCCAACTCGGATCTGCCCAGCGAGCTGGCCCGTGTCGGTCCGCTCACGCCGCTTCGCCTCGAGCTCCACCTCCGGCTGCTCGCGCAAGGCCTCATTGCACCGCGCCAGGCCGACGAGACCGCCTTGGTGCGCGCGCGGCTCGAACAGCTCGACCCCGTGCTCGCGCGCGTGGTCGAGCTCGCCGCCGTGCTCGGCGAGCGCTTCGCCGATGCCGAGCTGGCGGAGCTCTACGAGCGCGATCAGAGCAACATCGGTGTCGCGTTCGACGATGCCCTGATGCAGCTCCACCTCAAGGGTCTGCTGGTGCTCATTGGCGCTGGTGAGCGCGCATTCTCCCATCGGCTCGTGCGCGACGTCGCCTACCAGATGATGTCGGACGCGCGTCGTCAGCCGCTGCACCTCTTGGTTGCCGCGACCTCGCGGATGGCTCGGCGTCACATCAACGTGCGCGCGCTTCACCTGGTCCGAGGCGGCTCAGGCGACGCCCCGCGGGCACTGCTGGAGGCCGCGCTGAAGGCCGAGGCGAGCTTCGATGATCTGCTGGCCTCCGATCTGCTCCACGCCGCCGTCGCGCTGTGCGCGAAGCTGAGCGACCCCGCGGCCCGCCATGCGCTCGAGATCGAGATCGCGCTCGCATCGTCACGGGTGATGCGGACGACGCAGTCGAGCGACCAAGCGATCTTGTTGCTCGAGGAACTGCAGCGCCGCACCGCGGGCACAGACGTGCAGCCTCGCGTTCTCGCCGCGCTGGGCAAGCAGTTGCGTCGTCGCGCGCGACTCGACGAGGCCGCCAGCGCCCTCAAGCGCGCGCTCGCACCGACGATGGCGCGCGGCGATCGTGCCGCGATCCTCGAGCTCTATCTCGACCTGGGCAAGGTCTTCGTCGCGCACCTCGACTTCGACGGCGCAATCCGAGAGCTGTCCGAAGGCCTGGACCTCGCGACGCTGGGCGAAGGCCCTCGCGCTGAACTCGACGTGCGACTGTGGCCATACCTGCTGGAGATCGCCGAGGTGCATCGCGCGGCCGGTCGCCAAGCCGAGGCCCGCAGGTGGTGCGAGAATGCGTTGTGGCAGGCCGAACACCGCGGTGACCGACTGGGCCTGCTGCGCTGCCACAACCAGATGGCCTGGGTCCTGCGCGACCTCAAGCAGGCTGCGCTGGCCGAGCAGCATCTCGGCCGCGCGATCGAGGAAGCGCGGCACTTCGGGGACCGGCTGACGACGACCGAGCTGCTCATCGAAAGGGCCCGCGGGCGCGCGGCTCGAGGCCGGCTCGCGGAGGCTCACCGCTGCTGCGAGGAGGCCCTGCGCCTGGCCCGTGGCCTGCAATGGTCGGCCGGGATCGAGCATGCGGAGCGAGCGATCGCGCTGTTGCGACGCCCGATGCCCAAGGCCGGGCCGTCCGAGAGCGAGCGCTGAACGCCTACGATCGGGATCGTCCTGGTCCCGGAACCGGCTCTAGCCCTGCGCGGCAGCGGTGGTTTCATCGGCGGCGGATTTTCTGACGTGCGGGAGCGCCCGCCAAGGGGTCCCACCAGCGCCCGCCAAGGTCACCCGCCAAGGTCACCCGCCCGCCCCGCCGATTGTGGTAGCGTCCCGGCGCCCGAGCGGGTCACGAAAGATGTCCTCGATGCGATACGTCCGCTGTCTCCGAATGCCCCTGTTGTTCGCGACGTGTCTCGCGCTGGCGCCCAGCTTGGCGCACGCCGACGCCTTCGCGCCCGCCAAAGAAACCGCAAGCGCGCCTGCCCGCGCGGCGAAGCCGGCAAAGGCGCCAGACAAGGCCGCCAAGCCCAGCACCGCGGTCAAACCCGCCAAGGTAGCCCGGTCCAAGCCTGGCACCCCGGCCGTGGCGCCCAAGCCTGGCGAGCTCGTGAAGGTCCGCGGCCAGCTGCGATCGCCAGCCGTGACGATGGAGCTCGATCACTTCGTGCTGGCCAATGGCCTGCGCGTCTACGTGCTCGAGGATCACAGCACGCCGACCTACGCGATGCAGATCATCTACAACGTCGGCTCGCGGGACGACGCGCCCGGTCATACCGGCTTCGCGCACTTCTTCGAACACATGATGTTCAAGGGCAGCGCGAACGTGCCTGACGGCGGCTACTTCAAGACGATCCTGGGCGCCGGCGGCAAGATGAACGCGTTCACGGCGAACGACGTCACCCTGTACTTCAACCAGATGCCGAGTCAGTACCTCGACGCCAGTCTGTGGCTCGAGTCCGACCGTCTGCGCTCACTTGCCATCACCGACGAGAACTTCGAGAACCAGCGCAACGCGGTCAAAGAAGAGAAGGCCATGCGGGTCGACAACGTCCCGTACGCCAAGGCGGTGCAGGACTTCTTCGCCGAGGCGTGGGCTGGCACCGGCTACGGCCACGTCGGGATCGGCACCGACGAGGACCTCTCCGCGGCGACCACCGCCGACGTCAAGGCCTTCTTCGACACCTACTACGTGCCGAACAACGCCGTCATGGTGCTCGTCGGCGACGTCGCGGCCGCCGAGGTACAGACCAAGGTCGAGAAGTATTTTGGAGACATTCCCCGGGGGAACGAGCGGGCCGCCTTTGCGCCGATCGAGCATTCCCAAAAGAAGCTCGAGAAGCGCTTCGAAGACAAGTTTGCCCAGCAACCGCTGTATCTCGTCGGCTGGAAGACCGTGGCGCAGTCACATCCCGACCGCCACGCGGTCGAGTTGCTGATGAACATCCTGCTCCGCGGTGACGCGGCGCGGATCACGAGGATCTTGGTCGACGAAAAGAAGCTCGCCGTCGCTGCGCTGCCGATGCCGTCGGGGTCCTCGGGCGGGCGGGATGCGGGTTCTGCGTTCTCTGCGTTCATTCCCGCGCAAGGGACGACGTTCGATCAGATCAAGCAGGTCATCACCTCCGAGATCGACGGCATCAAGAAGAAGGGTATCGCGCGCAAGGACCTGCAAAAGGCGATCAACCAGATGACCGCTGACACGGTCATGGGCCTGGCCACCAACAATGGCCGGGGGATGCAGATCGCCTTTGGAGCACTGCTCGAGAACAACCCGCTCTTTGTGCTCTCCGACGTCGAGAAGTACCGCACGGTCACGCCGGCCGACATCAAGCGTGTCGCAAACACGTACCTCACTGGCGAGTGGATGACCGCCGAAGTCGTTCCCGCGAAGTGATCTTAGCGACGAGGCGCCGCACCATGAACACCCACCGCATTCGTTTCGCCCGCACTGTCAGCCTCGCATTCGGCCTCGCACTCGCCACCGGCGCGTGCAAGCCGAAGCAGATCGCCACCGTGGAGCCAGCGCCGGTACCAGCGCCAGCGCCAGCGCCCGAGCCGGCGCCAGCACCGGTCGAGGTCAAAGCCCCCGCACGCGTCTACCCCGACGCACCGGCTCCAACCGCGGCGAAGCCGTTCGACTTTCCTGCAACGACGACCTTCACGTTGCCCAACGGGCTCGCCGTGTACGTGGTCGAGAACCACGAGGTCCCCGTGGTGGCGGTCCAGCTCGCGGTGCGCGCGGGCACGATGGACGACGAGCACGTCGCAGAATTCGCCGCCGCCATGCTCGGAGAGGGCACCAAGGCCCGCACCAAGGCCAAGATCGATGAGGCCATCGAGTTCGTCGGCAGCTCGATCGGTGGCGGCGCGGGCGTGCATGTGTCGAACTTTGGTTCGCGCGTGCTCAAGCCCAACCTGATGCTCGCGCTGACCTTGTTGGCCGACGAGGTCATGAACCCGATCTTCCCCGAGGAAGCACTGAACAAGCTCAAGGGCCAGGCCAAGACGGCGCTGGGCTTCGCGAAGTCGCAGCCAGGCAACCTGGCCGAGTCGCTGTTCGGCACCGTGGCGTACCCCGAAGGTCATCCCTATGGGAGACCTTTCACGACCGAGGCACAGATCGACCGCGTGACGGTGCTCGACGTCCGCAGGTTCCACGAGACGTTCTACCGCTCGAACAACGCGTTTTTGATCCTCGCCGGCGACATCACTCAGAAGGAAGCCGAGTCGATGGTGCGACGCACCTTCGGCAAGTGGAAGCCGGTCCCGGCAGGCAGCTCTCTTCCGGCAAATCCGCTCAATCAGTACAAGAGCTACGATCTACCCAAGGAACTGACGGTCCATCTGGTCGACCGGCCGGGTTCTGCGCAGAGCGAAATCATCGTCGGCAACCTGTCGATCGCTCGCAGCCACGCCGACTGGGCCGCGCTGCAGGTCGCCAACAACATCTTGGGGGATGACGCGAGCGGCCGCCTGTTCGTCGACATCCGCGAGAAACGCGGGCTGACCTACGGGATCTACTCGCGCGTCGACGAAGGCCAGGCGCCCGGGACGTTCGCCATCACCACCCGCACGCGGACCAAGTCCACGGGTGAGATGCTTGCGGCCATCTTCGAGCACATCAAGACGATTCGCAGCGAGGCACCCGCGGACGAGGAGTTCGTCGCCGCGACCAAGAAGATGGTCGGCTCGTTCCCACTCGAGATCGAAACCGCCGACCAGATCGCCAACCGCCTGCGCGAAGCTCTGGTCTATGACCTTCCGACCGACTACTGGAAGGTCTACGCCCAGCAACTCACCGAAGTCGACGCGGCCGCGGTTCACGGCGTCGCGCGCAAGTACATCCATCCGATCCCTCACGTGGTCGTGGTCGGCAACGCGGGCAAGGTCGAAAAGCAGATCCTTGCGGTCTTCCCCAAGGCGAAGATCATCAAGTACGACGGCGAGCTGAAGAAGCTCTAGCGGCCGGCACCGAGCGGAAGAACGACGCTTCGTTCTTCCGCTTGCGAACGCGAGGCTAGAACCGAAAGCCTACGCCCGCCCGAACACCGCCAGTGAGCACGGGCGCGGCACCGAGGCGAAGATCGTGGCGAAGCAAAGCCGCGGCGGCGTTGCTTCCTTTGCGCTTGTGCACGAACAACAGCACCGTGAAGGCAACAGCCGCGGCTGCGAGCACCCCGCCGCTCGCAAGCGTCACGACGGATCCTATGTAGATGCCATCGGCGACGTTGCAGACCTTCGACACCTTCTCGTTCTTGACCGGGATCTCGCCGTTGACAGGCGCGGCGCCGGGTGTGGTGGACCGAGCAAGGGTGCATTGCTTGCCGCCGGTGACGATGTCGTTGGCGGTCTTCAAGTTTCCGTTCTCGTCTACATCCGTAAGGCTGTCCTTGACCGCCTTGGCGAGATCGTCCTTTTGCTTGGTCACGAGCAAGATCTGCATGACCACGCCCGAGATCAACAATCCCCCTCCTAGGCCAGCGGTCACACCCAGGCCGACCTTCTTCCATTTCGGCGCAGGCTTCTCGCGACCCCACACGTACTTGCGCTCGCGCGGTGGGGGCGGCTCGTCGGGAGTCACCTCGGGCGTGACCTCGGTGGGTGCCACGTCCGTGACCGGCACCGGTGTCGGCTCGGCGTCGGTTTCCTTGGGCAGGAGGCCCTGGATCACCTTTGCGGCGGTGGCGTCGATCTTGTCGGGCGAGAGGTCCGCCGCCGACAGCGGCATCCGAGTATCGGACGCAATGCTGCCACCCGCGACATCGAGCAGGAACAGCTGGACCTTGTAGCCGGCGCCAGCCTTGCGGAGATCGCCGTAGATGAGTTGACGGACTTCGATGGCCTTGCCGCCACCGGCGAGACACGCGTCGGTGTTGCTCTCGCAGCCCATCGTCAGGCGCATCTCGACCAGGCTCATCTCCGGGCCTCCGCCCAGGCCCCGCTTGGCGGCGGCCTTGCGCAGCGCCTTGGTCAGCGCAGCGCCGGCGGCGGCATCGTCGGACTCGAGGCCGAGCACCGACGCAGACTCCTCACCATGGACAGCCACAAGCGCCGTGGGACCAGACCCAAGTGGGGAGCCGGCGTGGACCCGGGCAGTGGTTCGAGCGGCAGCCGGGGCGGGCCACGCCATTGCGACCGCGAGGGCGGAGGTCAGAATCGACGAGGAAAAGCGGCGAGACATCGGATGTGCGAGGTTAACACGGGACGCATCGACACAACGGCTCATGGCGAATGGCACGGTAACCGACCCCGACGAGGGGGCCAAGAACGCCGCGGCGATACCCGCATCGACGGGGTCCGCACGTGCGGCGGGCGTGGGCCCGAATGAGGCGGTGACCGACCCACTGCCGGGCGCGGTGATCGGCGTTGGCCCCCCCAGGGCCTCCAATGGCGGCGCTGCGCCCGAGCGACGCGCATCGCTGCGCATGCGGGACAGCCTCGCGGTCCGCATCGCCATGCTGGTGCTTGGAGTGCTGGTCACGACCTTCCTGTGGAGCTTCGTGACGCTGCGGCAACTCCGCGACATGCAGGCCGGGTTCGACCGGCTGGTCCAGGTCTACTCGGTGTTCGACAAGCGGCTCGCCGAGGCCCACGTGCAGGCGGTCCGGATCGGTGAACAGGTGCGCACTCATGCGGAGCGCGGCGCCGCGGGGTCGGTCGACACCGGTCTGCGGGCAACCCTCGAGGTGGCGTTGCAAACCCGGGCCGCGATGGTCCTCGAGGCCCGCGAGCCGATCGACGAAGCGCTGGGCGACCCCGATCGTTTTGGCGGCGCCGAAGAGCTCGCCGAGCTGTCACGGATTCAGGAGTCGCTCACCCAGCTCGAGTCGCTGGTCGCGGCGCCCGGCAGTGTGGACAAGGTCCTGGCCGATCTCCGCGCCCAGGGTCAGATCGAGCAGCTCTTCGAGGCGCTCGGCAGTCAGAGCGGCCGCGCGATCGAGGAGTTGCGCGGCGAGGTCCAGCTCGCGCGGGAGCGCGCCGAGCGGTGGACACTCGGACTCGCCATCGCGACGTTCGTGGTCGGCGGCCTCGCGAGCGTTGGGGTGTTCTTGACACTCCGCCCGCTGCGGCGGCTCGCATCCGGCGTGCGGCGACTCGGCGGCGGCGACTGGTCGCAGCGGGTGTTGCCCGAACACGCGGGCCGCGGCGACGAGGTCGGACAGCTCGCGGAGGAATTCAATCTGATGGCCGAGGCCCTCGAAGAGCGCGAGCGGCGGCTGCTGCGGGGTGAGCGGCTGGCCGCGGCGGGGCAGCTCGCAGCACAGATCACCCACGAGATCCGCAATCCACTGTCGGCCGTGGCGCTCAACGCCGAGCTGCTCGAGGACGAACTCGAGTCGAGCACCGAGGGCCGGCGGTTGCTCGCCAAGATCATCGCGGAGGTCGATCGGCTCACCAACATCACCGAGAGCTATCTCCACTTTGCCCGCCGTCCGAAACCCGAGCTCGTCCTGCTCGACCTCGGTGCCGAGCTGCGCGGCTGGTTGGAGTTCACCGCGCCCGAGCTCGCGCAGGAGCAGGTCGAGATCGAGATCGATCTGCCGAGTACGCCGGTCATGGTGCAGGGCGACGCCAATCAGCTCCGCCAGGCGCTGCTCAACCTGCTGCGCAACGCCAAGGAGGCGGCGCTCGGCGAGGGTCCGGTCGCAGCGCGTACCCGCTCGCCACGCGTCGGTGTGGCGCTGGGGTGTAAGGCCGGGGTCGTCCGGGTGGTTGTCAGCGACAATGGCGGCGGTATCGCGTTGCCGCCCGACAAGCTCGACCGCATCTTCGAGGCGTTCTATACCCGCAAGGCCCGCGGGACCGGGCTGGGCCTACCCATGGTCCAGCAGATCGTCGCTGACCATGGCGGCGCCGTGCGGGTGGTCGAGACCGGCCCCGCCGGCACGCGTTTCGAGCTCCAGCTGCCCGCTTGCACGGCCGCAGAGCCCGCTCTAAGCTAGCGCGCCCTCGGAGCTGCCGCTTTGGAGCCCCCGCCCTCGGACGTCGCTTACAGCCCCGTCCAACGTCACCCGATTGACCGAAATGACTGCCTCGTTCCCGTCCCCCTCCGGTCTCCACACCGCCTCCTTCTCGGTCTCGGCCGTCCGCGTGGGCGTCATCGCCCTGGCGTGCGGCTCGGCGATGGCGTGCAGCCTGATCCTCAAGCCCAATGACGACGTCGAGCGCTGCGGCACCGCCGACGACTGCAGCCCCACGGGTGACTCTCGCTACGTGCCGTTGTGCAAGTTCGACGCGGAAAACACCGACCTCGACAGCACCAAGGTGGAGAAGATCTGCGTCGCCGACTTCAAGTCGATCGGCTGCGATCCTGAAAACGAGGGCGGCGCCTCGCTCGTCAACGGTTTTCAGGACGCGTTCGGCGACGATGCCTGCGTCCAGCTCGGCTGCGCCGACGAAAACCTCGGCAAGGTCGGCTGCAAAGCGCCCTCGGGGGGTTCGTGCGACAGTGGTCTCGAACTCGACGAAGACGGCTATTGCATCGATCCCAACGCCGACGAGCCGGTGATCCCTGCAGGCACGCTCGCGGGCAACGATCTGACCGGCCAGCACGTCAAGGATCAGTGGTGCAAGTCGTTCTTCTGCGACGACACCTTCGTCTGCAACGAGAGCCTCAAGTGCCAACCATGCGACCCCGACGCCGAGTACGGCCAAGGTGGCTGCGGTCTGGTGTACGCCGAGGGCGCGCCCGCGAAGATCTACGTGCTCGGTAGCGACCTCACCAACGCGTGCGGCGGCGAAGAAGTGTCCACCGAGGATCCCGGCGTGTTCGGCGAGTGCTCCTAAAGCCTGAACGCGGCTTGCGCGATCAGTTATCGTGACGAGCGCGTCGGCGGGGCCGTGACGGGTCGGTCGCGGTCGAGTTCAACCCGATCGATTTCGTCGGCAAACTCGCGGCGTTGAACGCGACGAGACCCGCGGCGTACTCGCTCCAGCGCGACGCCGAGCACCATGGCGAGGAAGCTCCACGCCGTGAGGTAGCGGTCGAGGAACGACAAGCGCGGCGGCGTGCTCATGCGTCGGCAACCTGCGAGAACAGGTAGAGCATCTCCGTCGCGATCTGCCGCGACCGCTCGTCGTAGCGCGCCGTCTCTTCGGGCGTGCCGTCCGCGACCTTCGGATCCTCGTACGGCAGCGAGATGCGCAGCGCGGCGCCGGGGATGAACGGACAGTCCTGATCCGCCTCACTGCACGTCATCACGGCGACGAAGCCGTTGCCCGGGTTGCTCGGGTCGTCGTAGCGCTTCGAGAACGCTTCGATCGCGGGCACGCCGTCGGCGTAGCGCACGCGATAGCGGGGATTGTCGCCGAGCTCGGCCGGCCGCTCGACGACGAACCCGACGCGCTCGATTGCGGCGATGGTGCGAGGGTTCATGGCGCTCGGCTCGGTGCCGCCGGAGTACGCTTCGACGCCGTGGACACCGTGGTAGCTCGCCGCCGCGGCCGCCCAGAGCTGGGCCATGTGGCTGCGCCGCGAGTTGCCGGTGCAGATGAACGTGAGGCGCGCGGGCTCGGACTTCGCTCGCTGCGCACGGACGAACGTTGCGATGCGATCGAGCGCTTCGCGGCGCTCGCTCGGGATCTGCGTGATGCTCGGCGTGTACGACTGGATGATCCGAACGAGCACAGGATGCATGGACACCTCGGTCGCGGTGGGCGGCGACGTCGCGTGGCGATCGCACGCGCCGACGAGCAAGGCGCCGAGCAGGATCCGCTTCAGCAACATCGGTTGTCGCCCCCGCCCTTGCAGCAGTCTTCCCACAGGTAGTCGGTCAGACCGCGCAGCGCTGCATAGTCCGCGCGGTAGTGGATGAAGCGGCCCTCGGCGCGATGTTTCAGCAAGCCCGCGGACGCGAGACGATCGAGGTGGTGGCTGAGCGTCGACCACGGGATGTCGAGCTTGCTCTGCAGCTCGCCGACGACGGTGCCCTCGGGGTCACCCTGCACCACGTGACGGAGGATCGCGAGGCGGATCGGGCTCCCGAGTGCCGCGAGCTGATCGGCGTGGCGCTCGAGCTTGGTGGTCATCGACATTTCGAAGATACTCGAAACGTCGGATGATGTCGAGGCGTTGGCTCCGGCCGCGGGCACCGCAAGATGGCACGTTCAAGCCCGAACCGCGGGTTTGGGGCGACGCGGGGCGATGTGGAGCGACACACGCTGTTGCGCTGCAACCATTGCCGCAAAGTCCGCACGAAAAGCCCCCAGCCAGTCGCAGAACCCGACGGTCGCGTCGTGACGCCCGGCATTCATGATCGTCGACGCAGCGGCGACGCGGGTTTTGCCGAGGGCGAGCGATAGGCTCCGGGTCAGGAAAAGCATCCCCGGCCCCTTGGCTCTGACCCATGCTCGCCATCGACGTCGCGTGCGCCGACGTCGGTCGGTCCGTTCATGTGCCCACGCTCTCTGCGCGCGCATGGACCCTTCGAAGTCCGCAAGCATCGCCAAGAAGTCGTGCGAGGAGTCCTGTCCCATGCGATCGTATGCACCGCGGTCACACCATCGGCAATCGGACGCAGGCCGATTTCCCGGAGCCCTGCGCCGCGCGGTCCTCGGTTGCGCCGCGCTAGCGGTGCGCGACCGGCTCGCTGGGGAGCTCCGCGAGGATCTTCTGGGTGTGCTGCAGGTGGTCCTCGAGCGTTGGCAATCGCTGTGCGGCCCAGGAGCGCAGTCCGGTCTGCGTGCCGTGCTTGGCCTCCATGCGGAACGACTCGACGGCGGCGATGTGCTGCGCGAGCGTGGTCTCGAGGTAGATGCGATCGAACCGGCGCCCGACCCACTGCTCCACGTTGGCAACGGTGCGCGCGACTCGGCCGTTGCGCTCGCTGGCCAGCGGGGCCGCGATCGCCCAGGTGATCAGCGCGGCCACCAACACGATGAGCGGGCGGTACGACACCGGGAACTCCAGCGGATCGCGACGGACCCGCGCAGCTCAAAAATCTCCTCGCAGCGCCTTCTTGGCGCGTGCGCTACCCTCGGCCATGGTCCCCGGCTCGCTGCTGCTCTCCACCGTCCTGGCCGTGAGCGCGCGCTGGTCCTTCGAAGACGCCTACGACAACGTTGCCGATGGTGCCTGGTACATGGGCCAGGACAACACCAGCGCGAACCTGGCGTGGGGCGAGTCGTATGTGATGAGCGCGCTCGCGGCGATGTTCCGCGCGAGCGGGCATCCCATGTACCTCGAGCGGCTCGCCGAGCACGTCGACGCGCTGTTGCTGCAGCGCGACGATGCGCTCGGCGTGAGCGACTATCGCGGCGTCTCCGGCGCGTGCTGGCGCAACACGAGCTACCAGGCCGGCGGTGAGCCGTACTGCTACGCGGTGCACACGGGGATGCTGGTCTACCCGATGCTCGAGTACGTCGCTGCGCTGCGCTCGGCCCCGCGCTACGAAGAGCGCGTGGCCGCCGATGGCGAGACCCTGGGCGACAAGGCGGCGCGGTACCTCGTGGCCGCGCAGGAATCCGTGGCGTTCCATGACTTCGAGTGGAACGATGCCGGGTACTACGTGTTCGCCCCCGACGCGACGTTCCTCGCGTACGCAGGCCAGGACCAGCCGCTGAACCAATCCAATGCCATGGGGCGCGTCCATGTGCTGCTCGCCGAGCTCGCGCCTGGTGGGGATGATGAGAGCAAGGCGGTCGCGCTCGCGTCGCGCATGCAGTCGATGATCAGCGTGGGGGCTGACGGCGCCTACCTGTGGAACTACTGGGGCGGCGCGTATGCGGGCGATGGCGAGGACATCTCGCACGCGGCGATCAATGTCGATTTCGCCGCGCTGTGTGCCGCGCACGGTCTCGTGTTCGACGAGGCCAACGTGGCCGGCTTCGCCACCACCTTCATGGAGCGCGTGTACGTGAACGACGGCACGTTCGCCGACTGGGTGGGAGGCGGCTCGACCAATGACCTCGGCTATCGCCCCCAGGTAGGCCGCTGGCTCGCGGTCGCGCGCGCCCAGGCCGGGGTGTACACGGCGGTGCGCGACGTCTTCGACGTGGACTACCCCGCGAGCGGCATCGGCTCGGGCTCGGTGCTGCTCGGCTGGGCACTGTTGGCTGAGCACGAGCCCAAGTTGTGCGCGCCGTACTTCTACGTGGTGGACTGGGAGGATCTCGGCGACGTGCAGCAGGCCACCGCGTACGGTGCCAACGTGCTCACGGTGCCACCTGAGCTCGCGCAGCCGTGCGTAGTCGAGGTCACGGCCCACGCCGTGCGTAGCACCGATGTGGGGCAGTGGGACGGCGCCGTGTACCACCGCGGCGCCAGCTGGCGGGCGACCGGTGGCCTCGTCACGCGCCACATCCCCTACGATCCGCGCTGGCCACTCGTGTACGACGGCCGCGGCGTGCTGTTCCAATTCGCGGATGCGTTCGTGGCGGGCGAGGGCATCGAGGTGGCCGAGCCGCGCGTGCTGGCGGGCCCCACGATCGAGTCCGAGCCTGATCTCACCGCCGAGGTCGGTGTGCCGTGGGCCTACGCCCCGCTGGGCGCGGGCGACGAGCCGCGCTGGTGGTCGCTGGTCGACGCACCCGGCCAGGCCGACATCGATCCGGCCACCGGCGCGATCACATGGACGCCCGTGGTCACGGGCAGCTACGCGCTCACGCTACGCCTCGACAACGAGGTGGGCTACGCCGAGCAGGCGTTCGTGATCGAGCTCATCGAGGACGGGCTCGATGGGTCCGGTACCGACGAGGCGGGCGCGACCACTGGCGCTGGCGCGGGCGCGGGTACGAGCACCACGGGCGGCGCGAGCGAGGGCGACTCGACGGCGGACCCCAGCGATGGCGTACCCGGCGCTCCGTCGCGCGAGGAGCCGGCCGGCTGCGCCTGCAATGCCGGCGAGGCGTCGCTGCCGTGGGCGGCGTGGCTCGTGATGCTCATGCCGCTGCCGTTGAGGAGCGCCGCGAGGCGCCGTCGCGCGCGGTGCTCGGCCACGACCACGCCGTGCCGTCGCGGGCGCTCGCGACGGTGACCCACGCCGTCACGGCGCGACGATGCGGCCGGGCGCATTGTTCAGGCCGGTCTGGGCGTGGCACGAGTTGCAGCTCAGCTCGGTCTGCGCCATCACCATCGGCCGCTCGCGGCCCTCGTACACGACCTTGGCCGTGTAGGGGAGCTGGATCGAGAGGTGCTCGCGCGAGAAGTTGCCGGCGTCGTTGGACATCAGCGTCACGACGGTGCCATCCGCGCCGGTCAGCACGATCTCGACATCGGCAACACCAAAGCAATCATCGAGCTCGTTCACCCCGCCGTAGATCGTGCCCGCGAGGTTGATCTCCTCGGCTTCGTCGCGGTCGGCGTGACACGCGACGCAATCCCGACCGGGGTACATCATCGACGACTCGCGATCGCCGGCGGACCACCGCTCGTTGGTCAGGCAGCGCTCGTCGGGCTCGCTGATGGAGCCTCTGCCGCCTTCGTCGTCTTCGCCATCCTCGGCCTCGCGATCGCAGGCCGAGATGCCGAACAGCACCGCGCAGAGCACGGAACGCTCGAGGAATCGAGATCGGAGACGCATACAGCCGAGTTGCTCAAACGATCGTCTCATTGCACGTCCGCGACCCGACAACCTTGCGCGCGGCTCGGGCCCCGGGGCCGCAACGACTGCGCTGCTTGGGGCCTGCAGAAGAAGGACGTCGTGACACGAGATCCGATCGTCGAAGAGGTCCGCGCCGTTCCCCAACGCGGCTCGCTCAGGTCGCAGCGAGCCGCTTGCGCGCGGCCGCAGGCAGCTCGGCCGCGTCGATCCGCTTCGCAATAGCCTTGGCGCCCGCGGAATCGCCGGTCGCCGCGTGGGCGAGCGCGACCACGACGAAAGTATCCGCCGGCCCACGGCCCTCGGTCGCCGCGAGCGCCTCGTCCGCGCGCGCGACGTGAGCCTTGGCGTCCTCGACCTTGCCGGCCTTGGCCAAAGCGATCGCCCGCGACGCCAGCGCGATCGGATGCAACGGCGCCAGGGCAGCAACCCGCGCCTGCGCCAACCCGACGCCCTCGGAGTCATCGCTGACCAGCGCGAGCATCAGCAAGCGCGCCGCGGGATCGAGCGAGTCGGCGTCGATCGCCAGCGCGAGCCGCAGCACGCGTTTCTCCTCCGGCAGGTCGCCTGCCTTCTTGGCCAGCTCGGCGAGCTTCACATACGGGTCGATCGATTCGGTGGCGAACTTGCGCGCGGCTTCGAGGTGCCGCTTGGCCAGTCCCGGGTTTTTCCCCTGCATCACCAGCTGGGCCAGAGCCATGCGCGGCAAGAAGCCGTCGCCTTTGCCGGCGATCAGTGCCTCTAGCGCTCGGATGGCCTCGGCGTTCTCGGACTTTTCGGCGAACGCCTGCGCCGACGCCCACAGTTTCGCCCGCGGATCGTCGCCGCTGGCCTTGCCACCAGGCGCCCAGCCACTGATCTTGGCCGCGAGCTGATCGGTGAACCACGCCTCGAAGTCGCGCTCGACCGTGGCCAGGGGTTTGCCGAAGTGAGTCGCGAACAGCTCCTCGGTGTGCTTGCCCAGCGCGTAGCCGTCGAGGATCGCGATGAGCTTGGCGCGACCATAGGTGGCCGCGAGATACCGAATCGCGTAGGCCGAGGTTGCATACGCCGCCTCCATCATCAAGGGGCTCTCGGCGCGGATGAAGGCGAGCTCGAGCTCCGAGATCTTGCGCAGCTTGCCTTGTTTGCGGGCCGAGCTCAGCAGCGCAGCGCTCTCGCGCGCCCATGACGGATCGGCCTGCTCGGACTCCCACTCGGAGAGGCCCTCGGTGAACCACCGCGGTACGCGACCCTTGCTGCGGCGGATCGCGTAGACGTGGGCAAGCTCGTGGCGCATCACGAGCTCGAGATTCACGCGGCCAGAGTAGGGCCCGATGAACGTGATCACCGGGCCAAAGCACACCGCCACGGCACCGAGGCTGGGCACGCCGACCGTGCGAACCGAGAACTCATCGGGATCCGAGAAAAATTCGAGCCTCAGTTTGCCCGCGCTGCTCTTGTAGAAGCCGTCGAGCGCCTTGCGCGAGCGCTCGGCCGAGGCCAACAGCACCGGCTGCACGAAGCGTTGGTCGGCGGTCGGCAGCCGAATCGTGAGGTCGCCCTTGGTCTCGACGACGTAGTGCTTGTCGAGTCGGGCTTCGTAGAGATCCAGGACGTTGCGGGTGCGCTCGTTGAACGGGTCGCCTTTCCAGGCCTTTTGCAGCGCCGCCCGTCCAGCCACCTCGTCACCCAGACGCAGCAGATTGAGACCGAGCGCGCTCTGGACATAGGCGTCGCGAGGCGCGAGCACGGCACCTTCGCGCAGCACCTCGTCGGCCTCGGGATACAGATGCAAGAAGCCCAGGATCTCGGAGAGATCGCGAAAGAACCCGCCGTCGTGGGGGTTGTCGGCAAGCACGCGGTCGCGTGCGCTTGCGTAGGCCTTGCGATCGCCCGAGGCGATCGCGGCCGCTGCAACCACGGCCAGTGACCGCCCGTGGCCGGGATGGCGCTGCAGGGCATCGCCCTGCGTGTGGGCACGGACCTCGTCGTGACGCCCCTCGATCAGCGCGATGCGGGCCAGCGCGGCGTGGGCATCGGCGTGGTGCGGATCCACCATCAACACCTCGGTGGCCGCGCGCGCGGCAGGGGCAAACCGCAGGGTCTCGAGGTTGACCATGGCCATTCCCGCGAGCGCGTCGACATGCCAAGGATCGCGCGCGAGCAGCATCTCGAAGGTCGTTGCGGCCTCGTCGGCGGCGTACTTCTCGAGGAACACCGAGCCCCGAAGCAGCCGGACACGGTCGCCGACCCAGGTGCCAGCGTCGACCGGATCGAGCGTCTCGGCCGCCTCGAGCACCATGTTCGCGTCGTGGTAGCCGCCCTTGCCGCCGCGAGACTGAGCCGCGATCGCCACCGCGAGCAGCTCGGCGGTGGTCTTGGCGAGGCCGGCGTCGTAGGCATCGTACATCGCGTCGACCAGCGCTTTGGTCTTGGGATCGTCGCGACGGCCGGTGTCGACCCGCAGCGCGATCTGATCGCCCAGCAGCGGCAACGCGGTCGGATGCTTGCGCAGGGCCTCGTCGAGCAGGGCTTCGGCGCCCTTGAAGTCGCCCCGCATGCGCAGCAACCACACCCGGAGCTGAACCACCTCGACGTCGAGAGGCTTGCCCTTGCGGTCCTCGAGTGCCGCGCGCGCCTCGTCGAGCGCACCGACGCTGACGTGGGCGCGGGCCAACGCGATCCGGGCCTCGACATCGCCGGGTTTGTCCTTCAAGTGGGCGACCAGGGCGTCGCGCCCACCTTCGGGGTTGCCACGCACGACGGCCTGGAGCGCAGCATCACGGCCGTCGACCTTGGTGGGTGCTGGCCGCTGTCGCAGCTCGGGGGCCGGCGCGTCCTCGACCGCGTCGGGCTCGCCGCTGCCACGGCGCGGATCGGCGTCGGCGGTCGTCGACCCGGACTTGGACTCCGACGTGGGCGCTACCGCGGGACCCGGGGTCGGCGGAGGCTTGCTCGGCCCGGCCGGACGACACGCCAAGACCAGCACCAGCCAAGCAATTGATCCCCCCACACGCCCCACATTGGAGGTTTCAGACCGCAAGAACATCGGTGTTGGGGAGTGTGGAAGCGAGCCCCAGGGGTGTCAAACCCGTACACCGGGGTTCCCCACGGTTGCCCGATGGGAACAGCCGGTCAGCCGCCCCGGTAGGCGGTGCTATCCTGAGCACTCCGATGGCCGACTCGCAGAAATCCCACACCGCGTACCCCGCCGATGTCTACGAGACGTTCGACGCGTTCATGCAGCAGGTCATCAAGGAGACCTATGAACGCGGCGCCAAGCGGGCCGAGTTCGTGGCGCTGGTGATCGCTTCGGGTGAGCTGTTGCCGATGGCGTGGGGTCGGGTCAAGAAAAGCGGCGTCAAGGAGCTCGCGCTGGGCGCTGCGGGGGTCGTCGCGCTGCGCGTGGGCCTGAAGTATCTGATCGGCGGTCCGCTGGGCATGATCCTCACCGGCTTCACGGTCGCCACGCTGATCTCGTTCTTCTGGTCGAACCAGAAGGAAGTCATGCGCCGGGTCAAACCGAACAAACAGGTCATCCGCGACGCCCACGAGAAGTTCGACGACGTGCAGGCCCGCTATCAAGACGGCCGCTACGACGCGGGTGAGCGCGCGCTGCTGGTCGAAGGTCTGCTGCGCCGCGTGCTCGGCGAGATCGAAGCGCCGCTGCCCGCCGAGGGTGCCGACAGCGCGGCGGTTTAGCGCACCGGAATCCACACCACCAGATCGAGTCCCAGCCCGAGCTCCCAGCCGCCGAGGCGACCCACTGTTCGCAGCCGGCCGGCGTCGTCGACGAGCAACGCGGCAACCCGACCACCATCGCCCAACGCGGAGCTTGCCGACAGCTCGAGCCGCGGCCCCAAGCGCACGTCGACGCGGCCCACGTGGAATCGATGGGCCGGAATGATCGAGGCGCCACCGCCGAGCAACGGCCGGCGACGACGGGCTTGTCCATCGGGATCACCCAACGCGCTGCGCTTGCCATCGGCGCGCACCGACCACGGCTCGACTGCGAACGACGCCGCCGTGGCCAGCTCGAAGCCGCCGCGGCGCCACGCATAGCCCACAGAAAAACCGATGCGAGTCCGCAACAGGCTGGTGTCGAAGGCCAGGCGACGACCGAGCATGCGAACCTCCGCGCCGACCAGCGCACCGGTGCGATGACGCATCCACAACGCGAGCCCAGCGCCAGCACCCACGAAGCGGTCGGCGTCATCGGGGGCGGCCAGGCCGATCGCCGTCATCGGGCTCGCGCCGACTCCGAGCTCGAGGGTGGGTGGAGCTGGCGGCAACGGCTTCCCACCGACGGGTGCGGCCGCCGGTACAAGCTTGGGACATGCGGGGCACGTCGGCGCCGGGACCGGCACCGCAGGAGCCGGAATCGGCACCGCCTCGCGATCCGCCACCGCCGACCCACTGTCGATCGCCGCGACGAGATTGCCGACGTTGCCGGCCACCAAGCGCACCACGTCGTCTGCGGATGAGCTCGGGTCGGCGGTGATCGTGCGGTCATAGGCCCGACCATCGCTGGCCACCAGCGTCAGCTCGTAGGTCTGCGGCGATACGCCGGGCTTGATCTCGACGAACACCATGAAGCCAGGGATCGGCGGGGCGGCATCGTGGATCACGACGCGGGCGTGCGGCACCCGCAGTCCTAGCTCGCGCGTCAGAACGTCGCCGTCCAGGCCACTGCTGCGCAGTCGCAGCACCTCGACCGTGCTAGCGCGTGCTGCGGCTGCAGGCGCGAGGCTCGGCGAGCTCGACGGTGTCGACGCACCCTCGGTCACGGCCAGCACCACAGCGAGAACGAACTTCATCCTGGCGACCAAGGCAAAGACGGGCCGAGTCGGAGGCTGCCGTGGATCTTCCGGCGCCGCAAGCTCGGGTTCCGAGTCGCAGCCCTAGCCGTCGAGCCCACCGCCACTGCTG
>CANLQR010000047.1 GCA_947492135.1 Deltaproteobacteria bacterium
AGCGCTGCGCTTTGAGGTCCGCGACCAGCTGTACCGGCAGTCTTTGCTGTCGGAGTCGTTCTACGTCAACGACTTTGCCTTCACGACCGGGTTGTCGGTCCTGCTGCCCCTGAGGAACTGATCACTGACCATGGCACGCCTCCGTTCAGTCTTCTTCGTGGCGGTACTGGGCGCGCTGGGTTTGGCGAGTCCGGCGCTTGCGGGACCCGCGACGGGCACCGGCAAGACGCCCGGCAGCGCGGTGGTGCCCTCGACGACGCCAGCGAAAGACCCCGCGACCGCACCGGCAACCCGATCAAGCCCAGCCGTCGAGCCCGCCACAACCCCAGAAACTCCTGTTCCCGAGGTCACCGACCCGGCGCCCGAGGTGCCCGCGGGAGCCGCGGACACGCCGGTCACGGCGGGTCCTGATGCGGGCGCAGTCTCTGCGCTCCAACAGGAGGCCCGTGCGCTGCGCGACGAGTTGTTCAAGGCGCGAGGACGGGTCTCGCTGGTCGCCGCCAAGCTCTTCACCACCCGCATCTCGCTGCAACTGCGCAGCAACCTCGAACGCTTCTACACGGTCTCCAACCTGACGCTACGGATCGATGGCGCCCCGGTCTACGTGCAAGAGCAAGGCATGCCCAGCACCGACGAAAATCTCTTCGAGGTCTTCGCGGCCCCCGGCTCGCACGAACTGTCGGTATCCGTCGATCTGGTGGCGCGTAGGGACGCGACCTACAAGATCCGATTGGATCACTCGATCTCGATCGCAGTCGCGAGCAACGAACGGGTATCCACGCGGCTATTGCTGCGCGAAACTGGGAACATGTGGAGGTTCGCCGAGCGCAAGCGGGGACGCAGCGACCTGCGGACACGACTGCGCGCGCAAGCAAAGTCCACCGACAAAAGCCGAGCGAAAGCCAAAGCCAGCACGGGCGGGGTCCGAACCGGAGGCGCGAAGTGACGCTCGCGTGGATCATCGCGCTGGCAGTGGGCGCGCCTGAGCCTTCGGAGTCTGCGCCCGGTGCCGCGCGGCCAGCTGCAGCGCTCCCAAGTGGCGCGCCCACCTTGCTCGATCCTCGACTCGCGATTTACTACGAGCATCTCGCCAAGGGCGGACTCGCAGATGATCGAGAGGCGCCGCTCGAGGAGTTCACTGGGTCGTTGGCGATCGCGCAGGATCGCTACGTTCGCGGCGACGTGCTCGGCAGCGCGATCGGGCTGTTCGAATTGGTCAGCCATCCTCGCTACCAGGCTTTCGCCGAGACCCCGGAGATGAGCTCGGCGCACTACCACCTGGGCATGGCTTTGCTGGCGTACGGCGCCGACTTCACCGCGCAGGCCGCCTTCGCCCGCGTCCTGGGCCGCGGTTCGGATGACCCCTACTTCACCCCTGCGTTGCGTCGGCATGTCGACGCTGGACTCGCCAGCAAGGACTATGCAGCGGCCCTTACGGAGCTCGATCGTAGCCTGCGCACGACCACAGGCCGCACCGTCGAGCTGCGCGAAGACGACCTCGACGAACGCGAGTACCTGGTCGCCCGCGCCGCGCAACAAGGCGGCGACCTCACCAAGGCCTTGACCGCGTACGACGCGATCGGTGCGACCAGCCGTTTTCACACCGCGGCACGCTACCTTCAAGGCGTCGTGTTCGCCCAGCGCAAGCAGTTTCGCGCCGCGGAGGCCGCGTTCTGCGACGTCTTGGGCGGCAAAGATCAGAAGCTTTCGTCGTACTACGTCGACCGGCGGTACTTCCCGGTCCGCGATCTGGCGCAGCTCGGCTTGGGGCGCGTGGCCCACGAGGAGCGACGCCACGACCACGCCTTTTACCACTACTTCAGTATCCCCGAAGACTCCGAAGAGCTCGGACACGCACTGTTCGAGGCGGCGTGGACGATGGCGGAGGGCGGCGACTATTCCGTGGCCCTGGACCTACTCAACGAGCTCGAGTCGCAGTTTCCAGACGCCCCGCAATCGGTCGAAGCCCGCCTCCTGGGCGCTTTGCTGCGGCTCTACGACTGCGATTTTCGCGACGCTGAAGCCGAGTTCACGCGGTTCATCGACGACCTCGCGCCGGTCGGCGACCACATCGAGGAGATCCGCAAGGACTCCGATCAGTTGCTCGCGCTGCACCGCGAACTCTCGCGGCTGCGGGCTGGCGAGGCGATGGACGGAGATCTCGAGTCGCACCGGTTGCTGTTGTCCATGATGGACGAGGATCCAACCTACGCGCGCTTGGGGCGACACGCCGACGTGCTTCGGCGCGAGGCCGAGTTCGCCGACGCGCTCGACGGTGAACTCTCGCGCATGGTCGCGCGCCTCGGCCAGACCGACACCGCGACCCGCCGTGCACCCGAGGGCGACGCCCTCGACGTGATCGCGGCCGCCGAAGAACTCCAACGCGGGGTCGCCGGGCTCGAGGCTCAGGTTCGCCGGGCGCAGCAGGCCGGCGCGGCGCCGGCTTCGACCGCACCGTTGTCCGCCGATGCGTCCGGTCTGCGCGCGCGCGTCCGCGAGCTTCGACGGCAGGCGGTAGAACTCTTGCTGTCGAGTCCGCCGACCGGCAGCGCGAAGACCAATGACCTGCGGGCTGCGCTCGAAGCCGACCGTGGGGTGATCCTCGCGCTGCGTACGCGTGCGCTTGCTACGGCCGAGCGGGCCGATCTCGAGGCGGCTCGGGTCGCGAGTACGCGACTGGCCCAGCTCGCAGGACGCATCGAGGACCTCCTCGGTGAGGCCCGCATGGGGCGCATCGACGCGGTGCTCGGCGCCAAAAAGAAGCTCGAGATCGAGGTCCGCGACATGGCCGCAGGACGGTTCCCGCCCGAGCTCTTCGGGAAGCTCCAGATCGAGGGTGTCGTCGGCGACGATGAGGAGTTCTGGCCTTACGAGGGCGAGTATTGGGCCGACGAGTACGAGGGATACCGATGACCAGGCGCCGCGGCATCACGGCGGTTGCGATGGCCGGCACCCTTGTGGCGACCACGCTGCTTTGGGCCCGTGAGTCGGCCGCAGCGCCGCGGACCATGCCGACCGAGCGTTCTGCGGCCAAGTCGACCAAGGCGGACGCAAGCGCTGGCCCGGCCGCCAGTGGCAACAAGCGCGGACGCAAAGCCGCCACCGACACCCCAGCGCCGCTCACCTCCTATCAGATCGAGCTCGAGCTCCGCAGCCGCGAGTCACAGATCAATGTCGACCGCAAACGCGGCATCGCGTTGCTCGAGGAATTCATCGCCAAGCATGCCGACAACCGTGCGCTACCCGAGGCGCTCTACCGCCTGGCCTCGCTGTATTGGGAACGCAGCCAGGAGCAGTTCCTGTCGGCGATGGGTGCGTGGGCGAAGACCGTCGAGGGGTGCCGCGACGCACCGGAGTCCTGCCCTGCGGGTCCCCCGGAGGAGCCGCAGCTCGACCTCACCGGCTCGCAGGCGATCTACACCCGCTTGATCGGTGAGTATCCTGGGTTCCGCAAGCTCGACACGGTGCGCTACCTCTACGCTTTCTCGCTGCGCGAGCAGGGCAAGTCCGACGAGGCTCAAGCCCAGTTCCGGGCGATCATCGAAAAGCATCCCCGCTCCACGTTCGTGCCCGACTCGTGGCTGGCGGTCGGTGATCACCGCTTCTACGGTGGGAACGATTGGGCCACGGCACTGGATGCCTACGAGCATGTGCTTCGCTACCCGAGCAGTGACTCGTATGCGATGGCGCTGTTCAAGTCGGCCTGGTGTCACTGGAAGCTAGGCGACAGCGCGAGCGCCATCGCTCGTTTCAAGGAAGTCCTCGACCAAGGCACCGCCCCCGAGACCGACGAGGCCAGCCGCAAGCGGCTCGCAGACCTGCGCGAGGAGGCGCTGGAGTACTTGGTGCAGGTCATCTCGGAAGACGAGAAGAACACGCCGAAGGACATCTACGATTTTCTCGCTTCGATCGACGGCGCACAGTACTCGCGCAAGGTCCTGGTGCGGCTCGGTGAGGCCTACGAGGCGCAGACCCGCTACGACAAGTCGGTACCGACCTGGCGTTTCATCCTCGCCCTCGACACCAACCACGTCGACGCTGCCGACTATGAGCTTCACGTGTTCGCCGGATTGCGCGGCGCGAATCAGATCGGACCCGCACTCGACGAACTCGGGGTGCTGCACGAGCGCTATGGAGTCGGTAGCCCGTGGGGCAAGGCCCACGTCGCCCAGGCCAAGGCCGCCAACCTGGAGACCTCAGCGTTGCTCTTCGACCTCGGGCGCACGATTCACGAGGGCGCACAGGCGGCCGAGAAGGACACCAAGGTCGCCGACAAGGAGCGCTACGCCCTCGCCGCCCGCGCCTACACCGAGTTCGTCACGCGCTACCCGAGTAACCCCAACGCGGTCGAGGTCTCGTACCTCACGGGCGACATCTTGTTCTTCAAGCTCACGCAGGCCGAGCCTGCGGGCGATGCCTACCTGCGCGTCGGTGAGTCGGCCCCAGTGGGCGCGCTGCATCGCGACGCGCTGCTTGCCGCGATCGGTGCCTATGCCCAGGCGATGACCACGGCGCCGGCGACGACCTCCGATTCGGCGGCGCCGGCCACCGCGACGACGGGCGCCGTCGCACCGGTGGATCCCAAGGCCTCCGGCAAAGCCAGCTCCGAGGATCCCGCCAGCTCGGACGTCGACCGTTACAGCCCGCTGGAGCGCAAGTTCATCCGCGCCACAGATCTTTTCAGTGTGTTGTTCCCCAAGGACCCAGAGAACGGCACGGTGCTCTACGCGCTCGGCGATTTCTTTCACAACCGCGGTGACTACGACGGTGCGGTCCAGCGCTACGGCAAGGTGGTGGTCGAGCACCCGACCAGCGCCAACGCTGGGGTCGCGGGCGACCGTATTCTCGACAGCCTCGGCAAGGCGGCCGACTTCGACAACATCGAGATCTGGGCCGGCAAGCTCAAGGGCACGACTGCGTTCGCACCGCCCGACGAGCAAGCGCGGCTCGACCGCATCATCGTCGACAGTCTCCTCAAGCAGGGCGACACCTTGGTCGAGCGAGGCTATGCCGGGCGCGGCGCCAGCTACTACCTGCGCGTCGCCACCGAGCACCCCAAGCACGACAAGGCCGCCATGGCGCTGGCCAACGCGGGGGCGGCACTGGAGCGCGCACGCAAGCCCCACGCCGCGACCGAGGCCTACGAGCGAGTCGCCCGCGACTACCCCACGAGCAGCTATGCCGCCGACGCCACCTTGGTGGTGGCGCGGGTGTTCGAGAACATGGGTGACTACGAGCGTGCAGCGAAGCGCTACGACGGTTTCATCGAGCGCTACCCCAAGCACGCCGGTCGTGCGGACGCGCTGTACAATTCGGGTGTCCTGTACGAAGGCCTCGGACAATCCAAGCTCGCCGCGGCGCGCTACGCCAGCTACGCGAAGCAGTACTCGGGCGAGAAGGACAGCCTCCAGGTCGAGCTTCGGGTCGGGGTCGTGCAGGCGAGATCAGGCGACCACAAGAGTGCAGCGGCCTCGCTGTCACGCTTCGTGGAGCGCCATCCCAGCGCCGCTGAGTCGATCGAGGCGAGCACGCAACTCGGCAAGTCGTTGATGGCGACAGGAAAGCTCAAGGACGCCGACAAGGCGTTGGCGCGCGCGGCAAAGGCCGGGCGCTCGGTCCAAGGCCGTGGCCGCATCGCCGGCGCCGAAGCGCGATACCTCCAAGGCGAGATCATTTACCGCGAGTTTGCGGCGGTGAAGCTCGATCCAAAACCCGCAAAGCTCGGCGCGAGTCTCGAGCGCAAGGCCAAGTTGCTGGCTTCAGCGAAAGACGCCTACCTCGACGTGCTGTCCTACTCGACCGCCGAGTGGACGACCGCCGCGTTGTTCAGGATTGGCGAGTCCTACGAGTCATTCGCGCGCGGACTCCGTGACTACCCGGCCCCGTCGGCACTCACCCAGGACCAGCAAGACGCCTACAGCGAGCAGCTGAGCACCTTCGCCCTCGCCTTCGAGGAGGAGGCGATTGGCGCCTACAAGAGCGGGTACCAGCGCGCGATGGAGCTGGCGATCTACAACACCTATACTCGCAAGATCCGCGAAGCCCTGGGGCGATTGTCACCCCAGGAGTACTCACCGATCGCCGAGATCGGCGCCGAACTGCACCCCGCCGAGGGAGCCGCGACCGCCGCGACGATTCGGAGGCTCTCGCGATGAGACGCATCGGGAGCATCGTGCTGCGGGTCGCGCTGCTCGGAGGGATCGCGGCGCCAGGTTGCAAGCGGGCCGCGCAGGCCGAATCCCAGGCGCCAACGACCGCGGTCTCGCTGTCCGCTCGGGCGAGCTTCGAGGCCGGCGTCAAACACCTCGACGCCGGCGCCCAAGAGTACGAAGAGGCGATCCGCGCCTTCCGGGCCGCAATCGCCCTCGAGCCCGGCCTTTGGGAAGCATGGCTCGATATCGGGGTCATTGAGCTGCGGCGAGCGCGACTGGGCGAGGCTGCGAAGGCGCTCGAGCGCAGCCTCGAGGTGTATGCCAGCCCGCTCGCCCTCGATGCGCTTGGAGCGGTCTATCTGCGCCAGGGACGACCAGGGCGGGCCGTGCAGCTCTACGAGCGCGCGCTGGCCAAGCAACCCGGGGACGTCCGGGTCCGCAATGCGTTGGCCGCTGCGCTGCGCCGGGCCGATCGTCTCGACGACGCCGAGGCGGAGTGCCGTGCGATCCTCGGCGAGCACGCCTTCGATCCTTCCGCCTTCGCGACCCTGGCCGCGATCATGATCGATCGCGATCAGCTCGATCTCGCCGAACTGCTGCTCAACAAGGGTCTGTCACGCCATCCGGACCATCCGTTGCTCGTGACCAACCTCGGGCTCGTCGCACTCAAGCGCGGGGATGATCAGACCGCGCTGGCGATGTTCGACAAGGCGAGCGCTGCTGATCCTGGCTTCATCACCGGCAGGCTCAACAAGGCCGCGCTGTTTCTGGGCGCCGGTGACCACAAGCACGCACGTGCCGAGCTCGAGGAAGTGTTGAGGATCGAGCCCGGCAACACCGAGGCGCTGCTCGAGCTCGGAACAGCCGCGCGGCTGGGCGGCGATCTTTCGGCGGCGCGGGCGAGCTGGGACCGAGTCCTGGCGATCGATGCGGACCATGCCGCGGCGCACTTCAATCTCGCGGTGCTCGAGATGGACTTCGCGGAGCACCCGGACGCAGCCCGCAGCCATCTCGAGCGGTACCTGAAGGTGGTCGGGGCCGATGGCACGCGGGTGCCCGCCGCGAAAGAACGGCTCTCGTTGTTGGACGCACTCGGTGCCCAAGGAGGAAAATCCAAATGACCACGCGTGTTCAAATCCGCCTGGTGGCCTTGGTCACGCTCGTCGTCGCGTTCGCCGCCCCCGCGGCTGCATCGGCGCGCCGCAACGCCGCCCCCGCCAAGCCGACGGCGAAGCCCGCGGCCGCACCCGCGCCGGCGGCCAAACCCGCAGCCGCACCCGCCACGACCGCCGCGAAGCCTGGAACCGCTGCGCCCGCCGCGGCCCCACCCGCGGGTGGGACCCAGCCGGCGCCAGCCAGCGCGCCGCCCGACGGCGACACCGAGGTGACGCGCTACACGTTCACCGGCCTCGACATCGACGGTGAGCTCCGCACGCCAGCCCTGCTGCAATTTCTCGCGCGCATCGGCGGTGAGTTCGAGACCGTTGGGATCCCGCACCGCAGCTTCATGCCGGAGCTCTCGTTCACGGTTTCGGAGGACTCCCTGTAGTGGCAAGCGCACCACCATCGCCGGTGCGCCACATCACCCGCGTGGCGTTGGCGCTCGGCGCCCACGTCGTGCGCGAAGCCGACACGCACGCCGGTCGTGCCATCACGATCGGCCACGCCGAGGGTTGCGACTTCGTCCTGCCGCTACAGCCGGCCGTGGCGAGCCACACACTGGTCGAGGGCGAGGAACTCCATCTGACACCCGCGATGGGTGGGCGCCTGCTCCTCGAGGGCCAGGACTGCGACGTGGCGCAGCTGCGCGCCGACGGCAAGTCCCGAATTCGACTCGCTCCTGAGGACTGGGGCGTGCTGTGGCTCAACGAGCGCAGCGACGTTCGGCTCGTCATTTTGCGGGTGCGGCCCGAGCCAGTCCCAGCGCTACCAGGCGATCGCTCCGCGCGTCCGTTGTACGCGAGCGTGGCGATGAGCGCGCTCGCGTTTGGCCTGTTCATCGCGATCACGTTTCTCAACTACGACCCCGGCAAGCGGACTCTGGATCTCGAGCAGGTCGACGAACGCTTCACCCGCGCCATCTTCAACGACCCTCCGCGCGACCCAGAGCCCGTGCCCGAAGAGGAAGCCGAGATCAGCGACGAGGACAAGCCGGCGGAGCGAACCAGCAAGAAGGCTGGCGGCCCAGAAGGACGTTTTGGTCGGCCCGATCTCACCGGCCGCAGCAACGTCCCGCGTACCACCGATACCTCGAGCAACGCGACAAACGTCGGGCTCGTCGAAGAACTCAACAAGCTGGCCCAGACCGATACGATGGCGGACCTGTTGTCCGTGGGCGGCGATATCAGCGGCAGCGGTACCGGGCCTCTGACGATCGGCAACGGCAGTGGTGGCATGGGCACCCGGGGCAGCGGCAGTGGCGGTGGAGGCGAAGGCGAAGGCGAAGGCACGATCTATGGGACCTCCACGGTCGACACCGGCGGCTCCGGAGCCGGTAACCGTCGCCGAACCGTCAAGCCCGCGTCCGGCCCCAAGGAGCGCGAGGTCTCGGTCGTGGCCGGCACGGCCAAGGTCAAGGGCCAGCTCAGCAAGGAACTCATCGACAAGGAAGTCCGTCGCCACCGGCCGCAGATCAGTTTCTGCTACAACGCGCAGCTCACTCGCAAGCCAGACCTCTCCGGCAAGGTGACCCTCCAATGGATCATCCGCCTCGATGGCTCGGTCACCAACGCGAAGATCAAGTCGAGCTCGCTCGACAGTACGGATGCCGAGAGCTGCATGGTGCGGGCGTTGGGAGGCTGGCGCTTCCCGAAGCCGGAGGGTGGAGTCGTCGAGGTCGAGTACCCCTTCGTGTTCGATACGAAATGAGTCACACATGCCACGACACCCCTGCATGCCCCTCGACTCTGCGCGCCCGCGAGGCACCACCAAGGCGGTCCGGCGGGCGCCTCGGGCCGCATGGTTGGCCCTGGGTGCGTGTCTGCTGCCGGCCTGCAATAATCCCGCGTTCTACGACGGCGCTCAGCGGCTGGTGGTGCGCGCCGCCGACCTCGAGGCGGCCGCGGCCGAGGGGTCCACGACAGGCAACCCCACGATCGGGGCCTACAAGCAAAGCGAGTACTGGCTGGACTTCCGCGAGCCCTCCCAGGCCGAGCTTGCCGAGCTTCGCCCCCCCGGCACGACGCCTTCGGAACAGACACCGTGGATCCGTAGAGATGACGTGACGGCCGCGCTTGTCTGGACTCTGACCAACGACACCGACGCCCCGATCACCGCGTGGGTATTGCTCGACGGCGCGACCGAGTTCTTCGACTACGACCCGATCTCGACCTACGGCGCAGCAGGCGGCGAGGAAGAGGACGAGATCCAGTACCCGTCACTCGCCGGATTCTCACCGCGCACACTCGGACCGGGGGAGGTCGTCCGCGGTGAGTTCCGCGAGGATGACATCCTCGAAGCGATGTATGACCTCGACAGCATCACACGGTTTTGCGCGGGCCCCCTGGCTGTCCTCAACCATCGCCACGAAGCCGACCCACTGGGCACCGACGTGGTGCCGGACGACGCGATCATTGCGGCGGCTGTGATGCTGCGGATTACGCTGGGATCGAGCGGCCCGGCGTCGCTCGAGTACGACCTGCGCCTGCGCGAGTCGGAGTCCAAGATCTTTGACAGTGCCCGCGATGCTCGACGCTACGAGGTGATGCCGGAGCCGTATGCGCTTCCCAGCGCGGCCGCAGCCGCGGCAGGCGGCACCTCGGGTGGCGACGAGGCACCAGCGCAGTGCGAAGCCGGCGGGAGCGAAGGGTGAGCGCAGCTGCGAACGCGTTCGGCTGGCTGCTGGCGTTCGCGCCCGCGCCAGCCACAGGGCCGGATTCCAAGCCCGCGCAGACCGCCGAAGTTGGGGTCGTCGAGCGCCTGCAGGGCGATCCCACGGTGTTCCCCGATCCGCGGAAGTTCAGCCGCGGTTTTTTCGTCGAGGCCAGCACCGGTCCACTGGTCACGATCGGGCCCACCTCGCGCGTGCTATCGACCGGCTTCTCGCTGTCGGCCCGGATCGGCTACGAGATCCGTCGATGGATCGCGTTCCAACTCCATGCCACCGGCGCGCTGCGTCGCTATGACGATGGAGTCCTGCGCCGAGAGTTGTTCGGCGAGGGCGTGTACACGGGTGAGCTTCGACTCGGCGTTCCGTTCCGACGCTTCGTCATCGCGGTGCACGGCGGGGCTGGCATAGGCCACGCCAGCAACAACCTGCTCCAAGTCGCCGGGATCGCCGACGACAATCAGAGGATCTCGCTGGCGTGGGATGCCGGGATGTCCTTCGACGTCCACAGCCTCAACCGCCACAATTCGGGCGGGATCGTGGCCACGTTTGTCGGAATGCCGAGCCTGCAGAACTCCGGCGCCCTGCTCCTGCAGGTCTACTTCCGCTACACGCGATGACGTCGAGCGACCCGGCGTCGCATCATCCCCCAGAAAATCGAAAAGGGACGACGCCAAAGCGCCGTCCCTTTTTCTCGGACCGCCGACTCCCCCCGGCTCAGCGGGAGTTCAGAGGTAGAAATCCACGAGCGAAACTCCCCGCTGCGGATCGACGGCGGGCTGGGCTTCGGTCTCCTCCGGACGAGCGGATGGCATCGGCAGAGGCAGCTCTAGACGAGGCTGCTGCTCAGACCGCCTCCCCGCTGGCTTTGTCCGGGTGGGCGCGCGAAACGGACGATCGTGGGTCCATTGGTCCATATGTGGCCTCGCGTTCAGTTCGACGTCCCCGCAGGGGCAATCACGCATCGGGCACGAAGAGACTTCGTTGCCGTCGGTCATGTCTGCGGCAGCTGCAAGAGGCGCACCACGGCGTGCGGGGTGTGACCCCACAGCTGTGAGTTGACCCTCGACAGCCACTTGGCCGACAGGCATCCGGCACAACTCCCGCATCGACTGCGACAGTCGTGTCATGTACCCGAGCCCAGGAGTGCCGTGGTCCGTCACCTCTCCTTCAGCCTAACGTAGTTGGCGGGCGAGGCAAGTCTATGACGTGAGCTGGGCTGCACCTTTGCCGGTTTGTTCAGTGCTCCAGAGGCGGATCTGCTCAGAAGTCGACGATCACCCAGGCTCCGGCCTCGCGCTCAAGCCTCAGCACGTGGCCGTCTCCGAGCTCGAGGAGGCCCTCGTGGGCATCGCTGAAGATGGGCTCACCGAGGTGAAGGGCCACGCGATCCCGGGCGCGCGCGAGCTCAGTCGCCCCCTTCCCGTCGGTCCACGCCGCTTTGAGCTGCTCCTGGGAGAGCCCTACCCGGTATCGCCGTGGGGCGAGCCGAAGCAGGACGTCCCAGCGCCCCATGCGACTCGCCCAGACCAGCGCTGCGACCGCCTGCTCGGGCGTGTCCTGGCGGTAGACGTCAGTCGGGTCCTGTGCAAAGTGCCAGCCCCCGCGGGACTTGACCACGCGCGCTGGCCGCCCATCGACGATCAAGATCGTGGCTTCCAGATGCACCTCTTGCGGGCGCCGCAGTCGCCTCGCCCACTCCCGCCGAGCCGGCTTTTCCACGAGAGCTTCGGCATCCACGCTCGCCGCCGCCGCCGGCAGCATCATGCCTCGCACTCGGGCGATGTCACCGCTGCGCACAGAGCGCGACAGCTTGCCACTGTGGCCCACCACCTCGGATCGATTCAGACACGCGCTGGTGACCAGCACCGCAACAAGCCAACGCCTCGCTGTCACGGCACGCTGACTTTCTTCGCGTCGATGATCGCGGTGAACGTTGCGCTGCTCTTCAACTGGCCCTCGCAGCGGACCTCGCCGGTGAACTTACCGACGCGGCCGAGCCGAACGGCTTTTACCTCGATGCGCAGGACCTCTCCGGGCACCGCAGGCGCGCGGAACTTCGCATCTTGGATGCCGATGAAGTAGCAATTGTGCAGCGCCTGATCGAAGTGCCCGGTGGCGTGCGCGAGCACGAGCGCGGCTTGAGCCATCGCCTCGACCTGCACCACCCCCGGCATGATGGGGTTCCCGGGAAAGTGGCCCTGCAGGATCGGGTCGCTGTTCGACACCAAACGCAGCGCGACGATCGATTCCCCAGGCGTCACCTCGATCACCCGATCCAGAAACAAGAAGGGGTACCGGTGCGGAAGGATCTTCTCGAGTTGAGCGGCCTCGATCACGGTCCCAGCATACAACAACGCCACCGATCGGGGGACGACCGGTGGCGATGACCACCCGAGTGGCTTTTTGCTGCGGTCCGGACCAGTTCAGCGCTGTTTGTCGTACAGCTTGACGACTTCGTCGGTGATATCGATGCCGTCTTTCGCGTAGATGACCGTCATCGCGTCCCGGACAAGAACCAGGTCGATTCCCTTTTCTTTGGCGATCTTGGTCACGATCTCCTGGGCCTTCTTGTACATGCTCTCGAGGGTCTTGTTGTGCTGGTCGCCGAGTTCCTGCTCGAGCGCCATGAGCATGGTCTGCAGGTCCATCGACTCCTTCTGCAGCTGCTCTTGGGCGCTGGCGAGCGCGGGCCCCTTGAGGCTGCCCAGCTTGGCCGCGTCGGCCTCGAGCTTGGTGCGCTTCTTGTCGAGCTTTTCCTGCTTGGTCTTGCTGCTCGACTCGAGATCAGCGCGGGCCTTCTTGCCCTCTTTGGTCTCGTTGAGCACGCGCTGCATATCGACCATCGCGAGCTTCTTGACCAGCGGGACTTCAGCCGCAGCATCCTGCGGAATGGTGACAGCAGGTACCGCCACGATGAAGGCGAGCGCAGCAAAGGTGGTGCGGAGACGGCGAGACATTGCAGAAGTTTTCACGGGTGCTCCTTGTCGTAGCGGACGATGACGCGGTTGGTGAGGTCCAGCTTCGGGTCGACGTAGATGATCGTCATCTCCGAGCGCACCAAGACCGCCTGCAGCTTCTCTTCGATCGCGATCTGAGCGACGATCGTCGAGACGTTCTTGTAGATCTTCTCGGTGAGCAGCGCCTCTTTCTCGCCGACGTCCTCTTGCAGCTTGGCACTGAGCTCTTCGAGCTCAGCTTGTCCACGCATGAGGTCTTCTTGGCGCTTGCGCAACTCCGGCTCGGAGAGCATCGACGCCTTGGCCTGCAGGTCTGCGAGCCGCTGCTGCAGGTCGTTGGATTTTTTCTCGATGCGGGCCTGGCCGCGCGCCATCGACCGCTCGAGCTCGGTTTTTGCCTTCTTGCCCTCTTTGGTCTCGAGCAGGCACCGCTGAACGTCGACGACGGCCAGCCTTTCGAGAGTGAGAACGTCGCGTGGCTCGGCGGCGGTGACCGACCCAGCCACACCCAACGTGAGGGCGGCGATGATGGCGAGGCGTGCGAACCGCTGCATGGCGCGAACCTTAGCCGCCGGTTTCTGACCGAGCAAGCTTGCCCGGCCACAGACGACCGCGCCAACGTGGCGATTCAGCCGGGCTTTCGCTCGGGCGTCGGGGAACAACGCCCCGAACCTGGGGCAATCGTCCTTGCCGCCCTCGGGGCTGCGCGGAAAGCACCGCCGCTGGGGCCGGTCTCGACGGCGACTAGAACGAGTTGCCGATCGCGAACTCGAACACCACCGGGTCATCCCCGCGGCGGAGGAACGCGTTCGCGCGCTGGCGGTCGAGCGGGAATCCCCACTCGAACCGGAGCGGTCCGATCGGCGACTGCCAACGGAAGCCAAAGCCCAGCGAGTACCTGAGATTGGCGAGGCCCCATTTGCCACAGGGGTCGCTCTTGGGCAACAACGTGGGGTTGGCCTCGTTGCAGAAGTGCGACTCGGTGTTGAACGCGTTGCCCATGTCGTAGAAGACCACGCCCTTGATGTTCGCGGGCGGGATCATCATGAACTCGAACTCGGCGGTCAGCGCGGTGAGCAAGTTGCCGCCGATCTCGTAGGGGATCAACGGAGAGGTGGGATCGGGCGAGCTCGCGACCTTGATTTTCGGGCCGAGGCTGCGCAGGCGGAACCCGCGGATCTCGCCGTCTCCATAGATACCGCCGGGGAACCATCGCTCGAAGATCGGTACGCCGTTCTTCCTGGCGCCGTGCACGAAACCGACCTGCAGGCGGACCTTGAAGACGAGCCAGGCGCGAAAGGCCTTCTCGGTGCGAATCACCGGGAAGTAGAAGCGGCTGTCGAGGACGTAGCGGTTGTAGAGGTTCTGCGAGCCAAAATACTTGTTGGCGAAGCTGGTGCGCAGCTGGTGGTACTGCCCGGAGGTCGGGAACAGAAAGTTGTCCCGCGTATCCCATTGCAGGCGCGCCTCGATCGCCGAGGTGATTCCGTTGGAAAACAGGTTGGTGATGAGCGCCTGCTGCGGCACCGTCACCAGTGAGCCCGGCGAGAACACCCCGCCGATGCTGCCGAACGTGCCGAAGCCGACTTTGACATCCTCGAGCTCGTAGCCGATGAACGCCGTCAAGTCGCGCCAGATCGGGTAACCCCAGCTCACGCGAAAGCCCGTGCTCTGGCGGGAAAAGCTCGGAAAGATGTTGCGCGAGTTGAAGACGTTGAAGATGAAGTTCCACTTGCTGTCGAGAAAGTGGCGCGTGTAGTACGAGAAGTTGAACAAGCGCCGCAGGCTCGAGAACTGCGCGATGACCTGTACGGTCGCGCCGCGGCCCAGGAAGTTGTCGTAGGCGACCTGTCCCTGCAGCACGAAGTTCTCGATCGTGGAGAACCCCGCGCCGATCTGGAACGTGCCCGTGAGCTGCTCGGTCAGCTCGATGTTGATGACGATCTTGTCATCCGTCGATCCTCGCGAGGTCGACATGTTGACCGCCGAGAAGTAGCCCAGCCGCATGATGCGGAACTCGCTGGTCTCTTTGTTGGTCTCCGAATAGAGGTCGCCCTCGAAGATGGTCATCTCGCGGCGAATGACCTTGTCTGCGGTCTTCTCGTTGCCGTTGATCTCGACCCGCTCGACGTAGACCAGCGGCCCCTTTTCGATCGAGAAATTGACGTAGAGCAACAGACGCTCGCGGTCGAAGCGCTGGTCCGCGTTGACATTGACGTAGGCGTGCCCGTTGTCCTTGTACCGACGCTCGACGTCCTCGCGAATCTTCTGGATCTTGCCCATCGACGCGACGTCGCCGGGTTTGATCACCGGGTCGATCGACTCGGCCAAGGTGTCGGAATCGAACAGCCGGGCCTCGCCCTTGGTCAGGACCTCGCGCGCCGTCAGGGCGCCTAGCTTGTACTGTGGCCCCTCTTCGATCGGCAGGGTCAGCGTCACGAAGCGCCGGTCAGGCGTAAGCGACAGCTCCGGGTCCTTGGGGTTTGCATCGAGATAGCCGTTGTCACCGTAGAAGGCGCGCAAGAACGAGAAGTCCTGCTGGAACGCCTCCTTGTTGAAGACTCCGCCGGCCTTCTTGGCCACGACGCTGATGTAGCTGCCGGCCTTGGTGAGGATGTGCTTGCGCAGGTCCTTGTCGGTGAAGGCCTTGTTGCCGACGAACTCGATGTTGCGGACCACCACCTCGGTCGCCTCGTTGATGACGATCGCGATGTCGACCTTGCCAGCCTCCTTCTCGACCGTCCGGAGCTCATAGCTCACGTCGGCAAGAAAGAAGCCGCCATCGGTATAGAGCGTCTTGACCTTCTCGATGTTGGCCTTGACCTTGCCGAGGTCGAGCACCTGATTCTTCTCGAGGTCGAGCTGCTCGTTGATGTCGTCGAGCTTGATCTTGTCGTTGCCCTCGACAATGATCTTGCGCACCGTGGGGCGCTCTTTGACGACATAGGTGAGCACCACGCCGCGTGTGCCCATCTCGCCCTCGACGGACACGTCCTCGAAGTAGCCCAAGCCCCACAACCGCTTGAGGTCGGCGCCGAGCTTGCGCGGCTGACAGAGCTCGCCGATGCTGCTGTCGAGCTCCAGGAGCATCGCCTCGGATTCGACCCGGCGATTGCCCTCAAAGCGGATCTCGGCGATGGGCTGGCCGTAGAGCTCGGCAGGTACCGCGGCCAGCTGCGAAAAGAACCAGATCTCGTTCCAGCCGCCACGGGGGAAACCGCTGGCCGCATGACTGCTCGCAGGGGCTGCGGCCGTCCCGAGCCCTGCCAGCACGGCCAACAACAACGCCCACAGGGTCGCCCAGCGGGCTCGCGGACGTCCCGCGTCGCCGACCCGGTGACGCCGAACTTCAGGCGCTCGCGCCATCGCCTTGCTCGGGCTCAAAGGTGTCACCGATGAGCCGCCCGTCGGCCATGCGGATCTTGCGGGGCATCTGCCGCGCGAGGTCCATATTGTGTGTCACCACCAGCATCGTGATCTGATGCTCGCGGTTGAGCGCAAAGAGCAGCTCGTGAATCTGACTGCTGGTTTTTGTGTCGAGGTTGCCGGTCGGCTCGTCCGCAAGCAGCAACTTGGGTTGCATCACCAGAGCGCGGGCGATTGCGACCCGCTGCTGCTCGCCGCCCGACAGCTCACCGGGACGGTGACGCAACCTGTGGGACATGTGTACGGCTTCGAGCATCGCCTCGGCCTTGCTCCGGGCCTCTCGCAGCGTCATGCGTGCAACCAACGCCGGCATCATGACGTTCTCGAGGGCCGAGAACTCTGGCAGCAGGTGGTGGAACTGAAAAACGAACCCGATCGTTCGATTGCGGAAGCGGGCGAGCTCGGGCGGCGACAGGGCGACGACATCGGTGCCGTCGAACAAGATGCTTCCGGAGGTCGGCAGATCCAGGGTGCCGAGGCAGTGCAGCAACGTCGACTTCCCGGCGCCCGAGGCACCGATGATCGTGACCATCTCGCCGACGCCCAGCGTCAGGTCCACGTCCTTGAGTACCGACAGGACTTGCGACCCGATCACGAACTCTTTGGTCATGCGCGACACCTGCACGAGTGCAGGTGCGCGGTCGGGATCAGGCGGACTCATCGGACGCGAGGCCGGGGCAGGCTAGAACGGTGCAGTTGGGGTGTCAACGCGCGCGGGACCGGGTTCTGGGGCGTTGCTGGGCTGGTTCTGGGCGCCCAAGGCCAAAGTTCGCGGCCCGTGGTGGTCACTGTTCTGCTTGACGCAGCGCGTCGACCGGGCGCAGCCGCGAGGCCATCAGCGCGGGATACAGGCTCGACAGGCACACGATCACGAGCGCGGCGACACCGACGAGGGCCACCTCGGCGGGGTTGACCACCACCGGCAGCTGTTCGACGTAGTAGACCGGCAGCGGTAGCCCGAAGCGATCCAGGGCCCAGCACAGCCCCAAGCCCGTGCCGATGCCGCCCATGCTCCCGAGGATCCCGACACACAGCCCCTCAGCGACGAACACCCGCAAGATACCGCGATCGCTCGTCCCCATGGCCTTGAGGATCGCGATCTCCTTGCTCTTCTCCATCACGCTCATGAGGTTGGAGGCGAGGATGCCGAACGAGGCCACCAACACCACGAACAGCAGCGCGATGAACATCGCGACCTTCTCCAGGAACATCGCAGAGAACAGGTTGCGATTGAGCTCGCGCCAGTCCTCGACGATGAGTTCGCCGTCACGCCCCGCGGCGCGAACGATCTCGATCACCCGGGCGCTGCCGTCATCGATACGGCTGACGTCTTGGAGCTTGACCTCGATGCCGGACACCCGGTCGCCCGCGAGCAGAAACTTCTGCGCGACGGCCAAGGGCACATAGACGTTCTTGCGATCGTACTCGTACATGCCGGAGAAAAACACGCCGCCGACTTTGCCCAGCAGCATGCCGGGCATTCGTCCAGCGGGGGTCATGCGTCCGATCGGCGTGATGAGCTGGATCTCGACCCCGACGCCGATTCCGAGCTCCATCGCGAGCTCGCTACCGAGCAACACTGGGTTGTTGTCACCCGCATCGGGCTCGATTCGCTCGCGATCACCCTCGGGTTCGTCCGCGCCCTCGGGGGTCGCCGCCGGCGGGTCTGCCAGCCCGAGTTCTTCGCGGGGTAGCTCCCAGCCGTCCTCGAGCACTGGAGGCTGGACACCCGGCGCGGGCCTGCCCAGCTCGAGGGCGGCCCCCGCTCCGGCATCGCCAAAGATCGTACGGCCCAGGCCGAGTTCGACTGCAGGCACCTCCCAATCGTCGTCGAGGGCGACATCGCCGGGCAGTGGGTTCGTGCGCGGCAGCGGCAACTTCGCCGAGCGGTCGTCGTCGCCCTGCCCTGCCCCGGACGGCTCGGGGGCGCCATCGATGCCGGTCGTCGTGATGCTCGACGGGAGCGGATTGGCTTCGACCTCGGCGGGCCGATCCTTCTTTTTTTCGAGATGCCGCAGGCGCCAAGGCGTGCTGTCGGCATCGATGGCGAAGACGTCGGGATCGGGGATGTCGCCCGGTGCTTCGAGATAGCGATAGTCGCCATCGCGGACGATCGCCGGAAGATTGGAAGCCTTGGCGTGAAGGCTGGGCACGATGCCCGACAGGATCGCGCCCTGGCGGTTGAGCCGTGACCGAACCATGATCTCACCCTCGAGATATGGGCTCGCACCGGCAACGCCTGGCGCCGCACTGAGACTCTCGGTGAGCCCGAGGTAGTCCTCGAATGGGCGGCCGTCAGGTCGCGCGACCCGGATGTGCGCCTTCTGATTGAGGATCTTGTCGCGCATGTCGCCCTCGAGCCCAGTCATCAAACTGAGCACGACCACCAGCGCCATACACCCAAGCAACACCGACATCGCGATGATGGTCGGCAGTAGATTGAAGAACCGCGCGAGCAGGCAAAAGATCAGCACCATCACGCCGACCAGCAGCGTGATCCCTCCGAAGGCGCCGAAGAAGAACTGCAGGCTGTTTGGGCCGAGGTCCTCCCCGGCAACCACTGGCATCGCCGGCGCCGCGGCGTCCAACGCTGCCGCGTACCATGCCAAGCCGGCCCCGATGGCGATGACGTAGAGCGCACCCAGCAACAGGTGGACGACCCACGTCGGGTACTCGTCGCCCGCCCGAAGGTGGCGCCACGCGATCATCCAGTCGATGCGATGGATGATCCCCATCAGACCTCGTCGTCGGCGGTGGCCGACGGGTTGCCGCGGCCCAGCAAGAAGGCCTCCATCAGGGTCCCGAGATCACCATCGAGCACCGCATCGACGTTGCCGAGCTTGGTGCCGGTACGGTGGTCATTGACCTGTCGATACGGCTGCAGAACGTATGAGCGGATCTGGCTGCCCCACTCGATCGCACGTTCATCGCCCCGTAGTTCGGTGAGTTTCGCTTCGCGCTTGAGTCGCTCGAGGTCCCACAGCCGGGCCTTGAGCACATGCATCGCCTTGTCGTAGTTCTTGTGCTGCGACCGCTCGGCCTGACAGGCCACGACGACCCCGGTCGGGAGATGGGTCAGGCGCACCGCGGAGTCGGTCTTGTTGACGTGCTGACCGCCCTTGCCGCCGGCGCGGTACTTGTCGACCCGCAGGTCGGCGACGTTGACCTCGATATCGATGTCCTCCTCGGAGCCGATGTCGGGGGTCACCATGACGCTGGTGAAGCTGGTCTGGCGCCGCGCATTGGCATCGAACGGCGAGATACGCACCAGCCGGTGGACGCCGATCTCGGAGCGCAGGTAGCCGTAGGCGTACTCGCCCTCGAACACGAGTTCGGCGCTACGAATGCCGGCTTGCTCGGCCTCTTGCACGTCCATGATCTTCACCGCGAAGCCCATGCGCTCGCCCCAACGCACGTACATGCGCAGCAGCATCTCGGCCCAATCTTGGCTGTCGACGCCACCGGCACCGGCGTTGATGCTCATGATCGCGTCTTTGGCGTCGTGCTCGCCGGAGAGCATGCGGCGGAACTCGAGCTTGCCGACCTGGGCTTCGCACTGCTCGATGCCAGCCCACGCCTCGCGCAGCGTCGCCTCGTCGTTCTCCTCGCGCCCGAGCTCGTACAGCGTCAGGGTGTCGTCGATCGTCCGACCGGCCCGATCCAGCTCGCCGATGACGTGCTTGAGCTGCGCCTGCTCGCGCGTCGCCGCTTGCGCCCGGTCCGCGTCGTTCCAGAACGCAGGGTCACCGGTTGCGGCGTCTAGCTCTTCGAGCTTCTCGCGTTTGCCTTCGTAGTCAAAGATGCCTCCGCAGCTCGAGCAGGCGGGCGCTGAGCACATCGAGCTGCTCGAACGCCTTGCCGTGTTCGGGCAGCGGAGGGGTATTGCCCTGCGGTTCGGTCACGGCCGGGAGGCTAGCACGCGCGCTGCTTCGGCGACATGCCAACGGGTCGGGGCCCACGCAGCCCCTCGATTTGGCTCGGCCTTCAGAACTCGATCAGGCGCAGCGCACGGCGGCCCGCGCCGAGCGTGGGGCGAATCGGGTAGTTGCCGGTGAAGCATGCGTCGCAGTAGCCAAACCCGGGTTGCTCGCGCACTGCGGCACGCAGACCTTCGGGGCTGAGGTAGCCCAGTGAGTCGGCCTCGATGCTCAGGGCGATCTCGGCCACGCTGTGGCCCGAGGCGACCAACTCGGCCCGCGTCGGCGTGTCGATTCCGTAGTGACACGGCCCATTCACCGGCGGCGAGGAGATCCGCACGTGGACCTCGCGGGCACCCGCATTGCGGAGCAGTCGAGCGATCTTTCGTGAGGTCGTTCCGCGAACGATGGAGTCGTCGACGACCACGACCCGCTTGCCCGAGACGATGTGCCGCACGGCATTGAGCTTGAGGCGGACGCCGAAGTGGCGGATGGAATCGAGCGGCTCGATGAAGGTGCGACCCACGTAGTGATTGCGGATCAGCCCCATCTCGAAGCCGATGCCGCTTTTTCGCGCGAAACCCAGCGCGGCGACAACCCCGGAGTCGGGGACCGGAATCACGACGTCGGCGTCGACTGGGTGTTCGACGGCGAGCTGCGCGCCCATGGCGACCCGCGCCTCGTACACACTGACGCTGTCCAGCACGCTATCGGGCCGTGCGAAGTACACGTGCTCGAAGACGCAGAAGCGCCGCGGCTGTGGTGGACGACGGACGCTCGTGAGGCCATTACCATCGATGATCAGGATCTCGCCGGGCTCGATGTCACGAACGACCTCGGCCTCGATCAGGTCGAACGCGCAGGTCTCCGACGCGACGACCCAGCTATCCGGGTGCGAGCGCAGGCGGCCCAGCACCAGCGGGCGAAACCCGTGGGGGTCGCGAACCGCGATCAACTTGTCCTCGGTCGTGATGACGAGGCTGTAGGCCCCCTGGATGGCATCGAGCGCCTCGCCGAGCTGGTCGAGCACGGTGGCCCGCCCTGAGCGCGCCATCAGCTGCAACACGACCTCGGTGTCGCTCATCGAGGTGAAGATCGCGCCCTGCGCCTCGAGCTCGTCGCGCAGCGACGCCTCGTTCACCAGATTTCCGTTGTGCGCCAATGCGATCGAGCGGCCGCGGTACTGGGCCGTGAGCGGCTGGATGTTCTTGACCAGCGAGCCCCCCGCGGTCGAGTAACGAACGTGACCGACAGCGATTCGCCCGGGCAGCTGGTCGAGCAGCTCGCGCGTGAAGATCTTGCGGACCTGGCCCATCGCCCGCAAGCCGTGGAGCATGCCGCTGTCGTTGGACACCAGGCCGGCCGACTCCTGCCCGCGGTGTTGCAACGCATGCAGCCCCAGATAGGTCAGGTTGGCCGCTTCGGGATGGTTGAAGATGCCGAAGACGCCACACATGGGCGGCCAATACCACGGCTGCCGACCCGCGGCCACGTCGGCACCGCAAGCCTGGCGCGGCGGCCGGCAGCACGCTGCGAGCGCGACGCGCGGCGCGGCGCGGCGCGGCGCCTTTAGACCAGCTGGCGGACGACCCACTGCAGGATCGTGAGTGCCAGTGCCGCCCAGATGACCGAGCGCCGGCGCTCGAACTCGATCCCCGAGACCACCCGTGTCGCCACCGACAGCAAGATGCCGTTGACGAGTCCCTGGATCAGCACGACTGCAATCGGCCCGAGCAGAGCGATTGGCAAAATGAAGATGATCGACAGGATCACCAGCAGCAGCTTGCCCAGCAGCACGCTGAGCACACCGCAGACGAGGCCGACCTTGAGCGCAGCACCCATGCCGCGCACGCGCATGCCGGGGATGAGGGCCGGCAGCAACAACAGGCCGAGTGCGAATCCGAGGACCGATGCGATGAGCTGAGCCATGACGACAACCTCGAGTGCGGGGGCTTGGTGCGGCCGGACTCTAGCCTACCTCGACCCCAGCACCCCGCCCAGCATTCCCGGGGCCGCACAAACCGGTCACGCCAGGCCCAGATTCCGCGCCAGGCGCGGTAGCGGCGGCGTGAGGTCGGGAACGAACGGCCGTCCGGTCACCGTCTCGACGGTCTCGATGTAGCGCTGCGCCGCCTCGACGCGGATCTCCGGTGTGAGCGGCGGCGGGGTGCCATCGCCAGAGAATCCGCGCGCCACCAGCCATCGCCGGAGGAACTCCTTGTCCAGCGACCTGGGGTCCTCGCCCCGAGACATCGCCTGCTCGTAGCCGTCGGCGTACCAGTAGCGCGAGCTGTCGGGCGTGTGGATCTCGTCGATCAGCAGCACGCGGCCGTCGGGTGCCCAACCCAGCTCGTACTTGGTGTCGGCGAGGATCAGTCCGCGCGTGAGCGCCTGCGCCTGCCCAAACGCAAACAACGCCAGCGCGCGGCGCTCGAGCTCATCGAACAACTCGGGCGTCACCAGCCCGCGACGAAACAGCTCCGCCTTGCTGACGCTCTGGTCATGGGCTCCCTTGGGCGCCTTGGTCGAGGGCGTGACCAGGTTGTGGGCGAGCTGCTCGTGCTTGCGCAGACCGTCGGGCAACGCATGTCCGCAGAACTCCCGCTCGCCGCGTTCGTAGGCCCGCCATATGCTGGTGCTGCTCACCCCGGTCAAATAGCCCCGCACGACGATCTCCACCGGGATCGGGGTGCACTCGATCGCCACGATCGCCTGCGGGTCGGGCACGCGCAGGACGTGATGGGGAAACAGCGGCGCAGACAGCTCGAACCAGTGGGTGGCGAGCGCGTTGAGCACCTGGCCCTTGAATGGAATCGTGCCGAGGATCACGTCGAACGCCGACACACGATCGGTGACGATGATCGTACGCTCGCCGGCTCGTGTGAAGTTCTCGCGCACCTTGCCGCTGTACCGAGTGCCGAGCCGATCGAAGGTCGCGTCGACATGGTCGAGCTCCCATTGAGGATCCAGGGCCTGGTGAAGAACAGCAGAGTCCACGGGCATTGCCGGCCAACAGTAACCCAGCGTCGGCGGTCGTCGGAGCCGCGCATGGGCGTGGCGCTCGGGGGTCAGCTTCAGCCGGGCGGGGCCAGCTCCAGGCAACACCGAAAGCCCGTGCTCGGCGAGACCGTCCCCGCGGCGGGTTGAGCACGGGAGTCGCAGGATGGTGCGCGGGTGCTGCTATCGCCACCCAGGACCGAGCCGTCCTCGACCCACTCGCCAACGTTGCCCTCGAGGTCATAGACGCCACTGGGCGTGACGCAGCCGTCGCGCGCGCCAGCCCGACTCAGGTCCTGAATCGCGCCCGACGGAGACGCACCATTGCAACGATCCACCTCTGCACGCGATCCGTAGGGATGCCGCCAGTTGCGGCTCCCACGACAGGCTGCTCGCCACTGCTGCGGGCTGCACAGCGCCGCGCCGCGTTCGAGACACGCCGCACGAGCGTCCGCGAGGCTCACTTGGGTCTGGGGAATTTCATGCAGACCCGGAGCCTCCGCTTCGTCGACGCACACACCAAGCCCATCGATCGGTCGCATCGTGGGCGGGCACTCCACCGGCGGCGGCGACGGATCTGGCGAGGGCGACGACAAGGCCTTGGTCGGCTCGGGCTCCGGCGTCGGGCCTGCTGTCGGCGCACCACCACCCAGCAATCGCGACACGCCGCCCCGTTCACGCGCGGCGGCAAGCGTCGCCCCGATCGCGAGCACGCCGGCAAGCAGCCCGACCGTCCATGCGATCGCCGAACCACTTCGTTCGCCGACCCGGCCCACCTGCGACAGATCGGCGGGAATCAGATCGGAGCGTGAAGGTGTGCGGTCGAGCGCGGGCGAAGACTGGCTCAACGACATCGGCCGTGACGGCGTGCGGTCGAGAACGAGGGCGGGCTCGCTGGTGCCAGCCCGAGCGCTCATGGCCTTTACGCGGGGTTCTTGCGGTGCCGGTGCCTCGCTGCGGCTGGCCCGCGGCGGCTCGCGGGGGGCCAGCTCGAGCCGCGGCTGGGACGATGCTGGCGCGACCAAGGCCGGCAGAACCGGCTGCTCGGCCGGGGTTTCTTCGTCGAGTTGCACCCGCGCCTGCGCGGCCCTGGGGCTCCCGAGTCCGTCGATCGGGGTCGGCTCGGCCCACTTTGCGGGGTCTATCACGGCGGGCGCAGTCGCCCCGTCCAGCAGTCCGTCGGGGTCCGGATCTGGATCGACGTCCTCTTCCGACAGCTCAACCCGCGGCGCACCGGGCGAATCGAGGTCGAACACGGCTGCGTCTGGATCATCCCAGTCGTCATCTTCGTCGGGCGAACCCAGCGGTAGCGCGCCAGCGCCCTCGGCCGCGCGAGGATGCACGGTCGGCTCGGGCTCGGGCTCTTCGGGCATGTCGAACGCGCCCGCAACCGCGACGTGATCCATCGAGGAGAGCTTCTGCGGCCCGGTGCGTACGCGAACGAGCGCGACGCGTCCAAGCGCCTCGACGCTGCGCTGGTCGCTGGCGGACTCTATCGGCGGCACGATCAGCCCGCGGGCCGCCCCGGCGCCCTCCAGCAGGTAGCGTTCTGCGAGTTCCTGCCACGGCTGGGGCCCCGGCGGTTCCGGCTCGGGCTCCGACGCGTTCGCGGCGTGCTCGTCCTCATCGTCATCATCAGGCCCGAGCACCAGGAGTTCGACGATCTCGTGGGTCCCGCTCGAGTGCGCCGCGGTCTCCGGCAGCAAGCTGGCCTCGTTGAGTTCGGCAAACGAAAACTCGCTCGACTCGGAGGCGGCGATCGACCGCAGCGGTGCAGGAGAAACTGCAGGTGGCGCGGTGTCGTCGAGTGCGAACTCCTCGATGACCACAGACGAGGGCGGTTCGGGGACAGTGCCTCCGGGGGGCGCCGCGCTCGGGAACAGCGCCAGCAGGCGTTCGCACACGGCGTTGCCGTCGCGCGGCCGCAGCTCGGGGATGGTCTCGAGGCAGGCACGCACGAATTCGGTCAGCGGGTCGTTCGCATCGCTGTCCTGCAGCACAGCCACGGCGTCACTGCCGCTGGTGCCCGTGAGCAGGCACGCGACCGCTGCGCCCCATCCGAACACATCGCTCGCCGACGACACCACGCCCCCAACGCGCAGTTCCGGCGCGACCACGTCGCCGCCCAGCGGGCGCAGCCGCGGAGCCAGCCGATCGGGCGCGCAGAACTCGGCGATTCCGTATTCCCAGGTCCACCACCGCTCGCCGTCATGGATGACGGTGGTCGGCGTCAGCAGGCCGTGCACAGCGCCGTGACGATGCAACTCGGCGAGTGTCTGCGCGAGCTGCCGCGCGAGGCTCGAGGCCGCCGCGACATCGACACCCTC
>CANLQR010000048.1 GCA_947492135.1 Deltaproteobacteria bacterium
CAGCCCGGGATGCAGCAGCAACAGGCGCAACAGCAGCAGCAGATGCAGCAGCAGCAGATGCAGCAGCAGCAACAGGCGCAGCAGCAGCAACAGGCGCAGCAGCAGCAGCAGCAACAGATGCAGCAGCAGCAACAGATGCAGCAGCAGCAACAGGCGCAGCAGCAGCAACAGATGCAGCAGCAGCAACAGATGCAGCAGCAGCAACAGATGCAGCAGCAACAGGCGCAGCAGCAACAGGCGCAGCAGCAACAGGCGCAGCAGCAGCAACAGATGCAGCAGCAGCAACAGATGCAGCAGATGCAGCAGCAGCCGATCGGCGCGCCTCCGGGCTATCCCCCGCAGGCCTCGCCGCCTGGCTATCCGCCGCAGCCCGGTATGCCGCCGCAAGGCGGAGGTTATCCGCAGCAGGCGGCACAACCGGGCGCGATGCAGCTGGCCGACGACGATGATGCATCCGGCGGCGGCTTCAAGGGTGACGTGAAGTTTGCGATCAGCCAGGTGATGGGCAACTTGATCCCGACCATCATGGTCGTCGGTATCCCCGCCGTGGGCTTTGCCGCGCTGAGCTTCGTGTTCTACATGATCACGCTCTACGCTGTGGCGGGCTACGTGGCCTACATCGGCCAGCTGGTCATGCTGGTCGCGGTCCCGGGCGCCTTCTACTTCATGGCGCAGTCGTACTTCGGCAACCGCGTCACGTGGCTCGACTCCTACAAGGCCGTGCTCGGGCGCGGCGGGATGCAGGTCGCGAACTTCTGGGTGGGTGCGATTCCACTTGGGTTCATGGCTGGTCCCATCTGGCTGTTCGAGGACAAGCTCTGGGTCGATCTGATCAAACGCAACTTCGAGCTGTGGGTGCCGGTCATTGTCCGCACCCTCATCGCGGCGATCATCATCTCGCTGGTGTCGGTCATCGCTGGCGTCGTCGGCAGCATCCTCGTCGGGATGTTCGATGCGCTCGGATTCATGTGGGGCCTGATGAGCGGCATCGCGGGTCTGCTCAGCGCCGTCGCCACGTCGTTGGTCGTGCCGATGATCGCAGCCGTCGCACTTCGCGCGTACTTCGACGTCCGCCAGCAACTCGAGGGTGTCGATCCGCGGCCGGCTGCGAAGGCGCGGCTCGAGCAGATCAAGGCCGGTGCTGCGGCGATCCCGGGAATCCCCGACAGCCTCGGCAACGTCGGACAGTCGGCTTCACCGGGATACCCGCCACAGGCGCAGCCTGGGTATCCGCCACAAGCGCAGCCCGGGTATCCGCCACAAGCGCAGCCCGGGTATCCACAGCAGCCCGGCTACCCGCCGCAGCAGCAACAGCAGCAGCAACAGCCGGGATACCCGCCGCAGCAACAGCAGCAGCCTGGGTACCCGCCGCAGCCTGGCTACCCACAGCAGCAGCAGCAGCAACCGGGTTACCCGCAGCAACCGGGTTACCCGCCGCAGCCGGGATACCCGCCGCAGCCGGGTTACCCGCCGCCACCGCCTGGTGGCTACCCACACCAGTGAGCCAAGGGTGAGTGAGAGTGAGTGAGTGATCGATGAGGCGACAACGGCCGCGTGCCGTTGTCGCCTCACTCGCTTTCGCTTAGGCTCGCCGCCGCCGAAACGGTCCGATGACCTTGTGACCGTGGCCCAAGGAGCATAGCCATGCCCGACGCATCCAGCCCCGGCAAGGGCGAGCTTCAACACGATCTAGCGCGCCTGTCCGAGTTCCCCGCACTGACGCCCGAGCGCATGCGCTTGGCGTACCGCGAAGCCTGCCTCGCTCGACTCCACGTCGAGCGCGTGGTGCAGGAGTGCCTCAAGGGGCAGGTCAAGTTCGCGATCTGGGGTCCCGGCGAGGAAATCCACGGCACGGCCAGCGCACTGGCGTTCGCGGAGGTCGCCGACAGCGACCGGTTCGCCATCTGTGGGCACTACCGATCGGCCACGCTGCTCGCGACTTGGGCTCGATTGCTCGGCTACGACGACTTTCATCTCGATCATATGCGGCAGCAGCTGTCGAAGGTGACCGACCCCTGGAGTCACGGTCGGCAAATGACGGCACACTTCAACGACATGCGTCACGGCGCGCTGCCAGTGCAGTCGGCGCTAGGCATGCAGGTGTCGAAGTCGGTGGGCTACGCGCAAGGCTATCGCGTGCGCGGCATCGATGATGCGCTCGTGGTTTGCGTCGTCGGCGATGGCACCTGCGCCGAGGGCGATGTTCACGAAGGCATGACGGGCGCGTCGATCCTTCGATTGCCCTGGCTGCTGATCGTCACCGACAACGATATCGCGATCAGCGTCTTGCCCGAGGACGGTCGAGGGATCAAAGACTTCGAGAGCTACGCCAAGGCGTTCGGCTTCGCCTACTACACCTGCGACGGCAACGACTTTCTCGACGTCTATGACGTCACCCGTCGGGCCGCGAGCTTCTGCCGCGGCGAGCAAGCCCCTGCGCTGGTGTGGGTGCGAAATCTGTCGCGCCTCAACGACCACAGTTCGGCAGCCGACGTCACGTTCAAGTTTGACCAGTACGATCCGTTGCTCGACTTCGGCGAAGCCCTGGTCCGACAAGGCATCCTGGCACCCGACGACATCGTGCGTCGTCGCGACGCGGGGACCAAGGACTACTACGCGAATCACGAACTGGGTCGGGTTGGGGCCGATGCCGATGCCCACATCGTGCAGACGATGGAGATCGCCGCCAGCGAGCCCGAGCCGACGATCGAGTCGGTGTACGACCACATCCGCGATCCGTTTCCCGAGGCTCGTGAGCCGCCACCGACGGGCCGTCCGACTGTGGTCTCCATCAACGGCGCCGTACGTGCAGCGATGCACGCGATCCTGAAACAGAACCCGATGACCTGGATCTACGGACAGGACGTCGCGCGCAAGGGCGGCGTCATGCAGGCCACGCGCGGGCTCTGGGCCGAGTTTCCTCGTCAGGTCCGTGATGCGCCGATCAACGAGCCGTTCATCCTCGGCAGCGCGGTCGGGTTTGCCCTGCACACGGGCGCGACGGCGCTGCCGGAGATCCAGTTCTCCGACTACAGCCTCAACACACTGCATTGGCTGGTCTATCTCGGCAATCTGCTGTGGACCTCAGGCGGGACCGTGCGGGCCAACGTGGTGGTCCGTCTGCCGGTCGAGCCCCTGCATGGCGGCGCCGTGTATCACTCGATGTGCATGGAGAGCTTCTACAGCTCGATCCCGGGCCTGACGATCGTGGCCCCGACGACCGCACGCGATGTCTATGGCTTGCTGCGCAGCGCGGCCGACTACACCGGTCCGGTGTTGTGCTTCGAGAGCAAGGGTCTGTATCGGATGAACCTCGGTGACGCGTTCGCCAACGAGCCGACCGATCCCAAAGAGGTGGCGGCGTTCAAGCGCGCGATCGCGTTCGAGGGCTATGCACCGGAGCTGCCCGAGGATTTTCGCGTGCCCCTGGGCAAGGCCGCAGTGCGCCGAGCAGGTCGCGATCTGACGATCGTGACGTGGGGTCGGGCGACGCTGTTCGTGGCGACGGCCGCGGAGCGCCTCGCAGCCGAAGGCATCGAAGCCGAGGTCATCGACCTGCGGACGATCGTGCCGCCCGACATGGAGACCGTGCTCGCGAGTGTGCGCCGCACTGGGAAGCTGCTCGTGGTCCACGAGGACCGCGTGTTCGCCAGCCTGGGTCGTGAGATCCAGGGTGCGACGATCGAGGCGCTCGATTCGGCTGGCACCCAGGTGGTCACCCGCGTGCTCGGTCAAGACGCCGTGCCTGGCATCCCCCAAAACGTCCGACTCGAGGACCACATCGTGTTGTCGCCCGAGAAGGTCGTCGCCGCGGCGAAGGCGGTGCTCGCCGTCAAACGCGCCACGGCGCCGGGACCCACGGACACCGCACGCACACGGGGCCAAGTCGTTGCGGCGCCGACGGTGCTCTGGACACCCAATCGGAACTTTGTTGCCTGACGCGATGGACCCAACGCTGACCGAGGGTCAAGACGAGCTGGTCGTCGGCGGCATGACGCTGCGCGGCGTGACCCGTGGCGGGATCCAAACCTGCCTGATGGTGCCGGAGTTCGATCTGATGTTCGATGTCGGAGGTACCGTCACCGGGCAGCTACGGCACGGTCGGATCCTCGTCACGCACGGACACCAAGACCATCTCGGCGGGCTGCCATATCTGGTGTCGCAGCGCCGGCTCGCCGGTTTGCCGGCCCCCGAGGTCCACGTGCCTGCCGAGATCGAGGCCCCGCTGCGCCGGATCTTCGCAGCGTGGAGCGAGATCGAGGACTTTCCACTCGACCCACAGATCGTGCCGCATGCGCCCGAGGACACCGTCGAACTCGGTCGAGGGCTGCGCGCAACCTGCATCCGCGCGGTCCATCGGGTGCCCACGTTGACGTGGTTGATCCGCCGCACGACCGCGCGCCTGCGTCCGGAGTTCGCCGAACTCGCGGGGCCGCTCGTCGCCAAGCTTCGCCTCGCCGGGGAGTCGGTGACCCAGGACAGCGAAGCCACGGTGCTCGGCGTCAGCGGCGACACCCAGATCGATCTCATGCAGACCGACGCGCGGCTGTGGGCCTGCAAGGTGCTCGTCCACGAGGTCACGATCTGGGATAGCCGGCGCACTGTGGCTGAGACCCGCAGTTGGGGCCACACTCATGTCGACGAGATGATCGCGTGCGCCGAACGATTCGAGGGTGAGGCGCTCGTGCTCGTGCATCGCAGCCCGAGGTACACGCGGGCCGAGGTCGAGGCGATTGTCCGCACGCGGTTCCCCGCGTCGGTTCGGGACCGCATCCATGTCTTCGGCACCTGAGACCCCTGCGCGTCATGCCGACGTGATCATCCTCGGCGCGAGCTATGCGGGGGTCGAGGTTGCGTATCAGCTTCATCGCCAGGCGCCGGCAAACCCACCGCGCATCGTCGTGGTCGATCGTGATCGCGAGCATGGCTACCTGCCTCTGGTCCAAGAGCGGTTGCTCGGGGTGATCTCGGCCCAGACCAGCAAGGTGCAGACGGCGGCGTACATCGAAGGGCTGCCGGGCGCCCGCTACGTGCAGGGTGAGGTCGTCGGGTTTGATCCCGAGTCACGCGGCGTCGAGTTGGCCGACGGCACTCGACTGACCGCGCGCGTGATCATCGTCGCGCTCGGCAGTGTGTTGGAGCCGCCGGCGTCGGTCGCCGGCGGCGAACTCCTCATGGCGCACAAGAGCCCAGAGCAGTTTGACGCGCTGCATTCCGCGCTGGGGCGGGTCCTGGACGGATCCATCGCGACGCCGCGGATCGTGGTGATCGGCGGGGGAATCTCGGGCGTCGAGCTCGCCGGCGAGCTTGCGGCGCTGGACGGGCGAAGCGATCGGCCTTGGCCGACGTCGCCCCGGGTGACGCTGGTGGGTTCACAACCGCTCTTGGTGCCGCTGTTGGGCGCGGCGGTGGGTGCCCGCGCGCGGCGTCTACTCTCGATGCAGGGGGTCGAGGTTCGCACCTCGAGCCGCGTCCTCGCGGTCGGGGACGGCTGGGTCGAGGTTGCCGACGACACCGGGACCTCGCGTATCGAGTGCGCCCTGGCGGTGTGGGCGGGCGGGATTGCACCTGCGCCGATCCTCGGCCGGCTCGCGCTGCCGCGTACCGAGCACGGTTGGCTCGCGGTGGGGCCAACGTTGCAGTGTTTCCCAGGGACTGCGCAGCCTGAGATCTTCGCTTGCGGCGACGCCGTGCGCGTCGTCGGTGGTGAGGGCATCTGGCCGACCATGCAGCGGGCGATCGAATGTCTGTGGCAGGCCAAGCTGGTCGCGTCCAACGCCCTGACGCTGCTGGGCGTCCCCGCCGACTACCCGGAGGGGATCCCGCCGCTGCGCCCTCACTCGCTGCGCAAGCGGTTTGCGTATGGCGTGAGTCTGGGGCGCCAATCACTGGTGGTCTGGGGCCCGTTGTGCGTGAGCCTGCCAGGGATCAACCGATGGTTTCGGCGGTGGCTGATGCGCCAGTACCTGCGCCGCTATGCAGCCTTGTCACCGCCGGCCTAGTCCCCTGGAAGGCGGACTAGCGCACGCTGAAGCTGACGCGCTCGCTTGTCACCGCGATGTCGCGGTCGCGCGGCCGTGCGTAGATCTCGTGATCGCCCGGTCCGATCTCCACGCGGGCCACGAACGGCGCACGCGTCGTCGCGACGACCTTGCCGTCGACCACAAACTGCAGGGTCTCGACCTCGACGCCCCCGGTGATCCGCGCGCCGAGTTCGACGACGTCCTGCAAGCCGGCGGTTGGGCCCGGCCACACGCTCCCCATCAGCGGGCTGGTGATCGTGATCCGCCCCGGCGCTTGTTGACCTGGTTCACACCCGCGCACGGCGTCATGGGCGACCCACGCCAGGCCGTTGACGTCGGCTCCCGGCGCACCGTCGGCCAGAGAAAACAGCCATCGGGTGAACGCGTCGGGGAGTCGAACAATCACCTCGTCCGAGTCGGGATCGCAGGTCCAGCGCGCTCGGCCATCCGCCCCAGCGGCCTCGCGCTTGGCGTGGAGGTGCAGCTCGCAGCCCTGGGCGGGTGCGTTGCCCGGCACGAAGCCGCGCGAGACTCGGTCAGGACAGAGCTCAGTGGGCCGCGCACCCGAGAGCGCACACACTTCGACCCGCTCGAGTGAGCCGCTCGCGAACAAAGGCATACGCGTGGCCACGTCGAGCATCGTGCGTCGCATGACATCCGCAAACAGCGGGCCCGCACCTCCGGCGCCGGTGAGGCCGTGGGTCGCGGTGCCATCGGCGTTGCCGATCCACACAGCGACGGTGCGTTCGCGGGTGTAGCCCACGGCCCAGGCGTCGCGATAGCCCGAGCTCGTGCCCGTCTTCACCGCGAGCGGAAAGCCGATGTCGAAGGGGCTGCGGCCCTCGAGCAACCGCAACCGCGCCATCGGGTCGGACAACGCATCGGTGACGGCGGCCGCGACTCCAGCGTCGAGGACGCGGCGTGGGACCACAGGCTCGAGGTCGAGCACGGTGCGCAGCGCGATCGCTTCACCACCGCGCGCAAGCGCGACGTAGGCCGCCGCGAGCTCGCGCAGCTCGACCTCGCCGGTGCCCAGCGCGATCGACAGACCGTAGTGGTCGGCTCCGCGGTCCAGGCTGGCAAACCCGAGCGAATGCAGCGTGGCGAGCAACGTCTCGGGACCGACGTCCGCGGCGAGGCGGACCATCGGCACGTTCAGACTCGCAGCTAGCGCCTCGCGCAGCGAGATGGGCCCGACGTTTCCACCGTGATAATTTCCTGGCGCGTAGGCGTGGCCGCCGTGCTCGACGAACTCGGTCGGCACGTCCGCAACGAGCTCCGTGGGGGTGTGGCCCTTGGTCAGTGCGGCCGCCACCACGAAGGGCTTGAGTGTCGAGCCCGGTTGGCGGCGTGACCGAACCATGTCGACGTGGCCATCGATCTCCATGCCGTCCGGATCGGCGCTGCCGACCCACGCCAGCACGTCACCGTTGGCGTTGTCGACGACGATGACCGCCGCGTTGTGTCCGCCGCGCTCGGCGATCGCCGTGAGGTGGGTGTCGAGTAGGCCCTCGACGTCCCGCTGGAGGCGCAGATCGAGCGTCGTCTGGGTGACGCCGTCATCGGCGAGCTGCCGCTCGGCCTGCAACATCGCCACGAAGTGCGGCGCGAAGAATGGATGGACGATCGCGCGCAGCTCGAGTGGCTCGGCGAGTGCACGCGCGAGGGCATCGGTGTCGAGTTCGCCGTGGGCGTGCAGGGCCTCGAGCAGGGCGCGTTGGCGCAGCTGCGCACGATCGAGATGGGTATACGGGTCGAGGAGAGAAGGCGCCCGAGGCAGCACCGCGAGCAGCGCGGCCTGGGCCCACGAGAGATCGCGGCTGGCCACCCCGAACATCGCCTGCGCGGCGGCTTCGGGCCCAACGAGACCGTGTCCATAGGGCAGGCGGTTGAGGTACTCGACGAGGATCGAATCCTTGTCGAGCACCTCCTCGAGATTCTGCGCGCGCGCGGCCTCGCCCAGTTTCAGGGCCAGGTCGCGATCGCCCGGCACACCGCGCGAGTCGAGCAGCTTGACCAGCTGCTGGGTGATGGTGCTCGCGCCCGACACGAAGCGTCGGTGGCGGAGATTCTGCTGGGCGGCTCGGAGCATGGCCGTGCGGTCGACACCATCGTGGTCGTAGAAGTCGGCATCTTCACTGACCAGAGTCGCCGCGACGAGTCGGGGGCCGATGGCGTCGAGCGTCAGGGGCCGTCCGCGTCGCGCGTGATCGGCCGGAGTCTCGCGAATCAGCCCGCCGTGGCGGTCGAGCACGCGCTGACCGTCGTGCCAGGTATCGGCGAAGGCCTCGTCGGGTGCTCCGAGGCGGGTGCGCAGGTCTTGCCACCACGCACTCCAGGCCAACCATGTGACCGCCAAGCCCAGCGCCGCAATCGCGAGGGTCAGGCGGCGGCGATGGGTCACGGCAGCACCGTCACCTGGGCGATGTCGCTGTACCCAAGGCTTCCGGGTTCGTACATCAGCTCGACCCGCGCAGGCGCGACCACGAAGGTGCCAGGGGTTGTGGCGCGCACCAGGTAGGTCGCCGCGACCCAGTCGCCCCAGACCCGGTCGAAGTACAGATCGACGCGATTGTCGTGCAGCTCGCTATGACTGGCTTCGGCGCTGCCCCAGGACAACATCTGAGCCAGCGGATGGTCGGACGCGAGGTCCGGTACGGTCGCCACCGTCGACAGCTCGGGCTGCATCGGCTCGAAGCCCGCACCGATCGCGTCGGTCAACGCGACGTAGCCCAGTCGATCGCGATCGAAGTCGCTGTCGGGCATCCGCGCCAGCAACGTCACGCGGACGACCTGCCCGGGGCGCAGCTTGCCGAGGTCGATCTCGGCCCCTTTGGCGTCATTGAACACCCGGTACAGGTCGGGACCACCCTTGGCCGAGGTCGCGGCAAGGGCTCCGCTGGCAGCGAACGGTCGTCGCCAGCTCGCTTCGACGAGAAACCCGATCGCGCGGTCGTCGGCGCTGCGAAGTTGCAAGCGTGCGGACCTGCCCCGCAGCGCGGCAAGCGGAACGCGATAGCGCAGGGCTCCGGCGCCCATGCGAAGCGAGTCGATGGGGTCCGCCGTCAACATCTTCCCGTCGAGCAGCAGCCCAAGTTCGACCGGCTCGGCGGTGACGGTTTGCAGGTGCTCCGCCAGCGCGAGCAATCCGAACGCGGTCGATTGGGTGGTGTAGCTCTCGGTGCGTGCGACCAGCCGGTCGAGCATCGCGGGCAACATGGGCGCCTCGGCTCGAAGCCGCAGCAGTGCGAGGGCCGCCTGGGCGCGCGTGCGGTCGCGCGAGCCGTAGTAGGCGAACTCGCCGGGCACCGACTTGGCGGTGAGCTCGCCCGCGGCGTCGAACGACTTTAGCATGGTGTCGAGCAGCGCCTGCGCGCGCTTCTCTTCGCCGGGCAGAGTCGCCAAGGCCATCGCCAGGCTCGCCTGGCCAAACGGACCCTGCTTGTCGGCGGTCTCGAACAGCGCGTCCGCGCTCGAGGCCGGCAGCGCCTTGGCCTCGGCGAGCGCGAGTGCAACCGCGGCGCGGACCTCGAGATCGCCGACGTACATGCTGGAGTTGGTCAGCTGCCCCTGCAGGTAGGTCGTCATCTCTTCGCGCATGCCGGCGGGCAGCACGATGCCAGCGGCCTCGGCGCGGACGATGGCCCGCATCGCGTAGGCCGTGCCATAGGGGTTGGCGTTGGACTGGCCGGGCCAGTACGCCAGGCCACCTTCTTCGGTGCGCATCAACGCGAGGCGCTCGACGCCCGCGCGGATGCGGTCATCGATCTCGCTCTTGGAGTAGCGGACAAAGCCCATGCGCGGCAGCAACTCGCGAGCCGCGAGCAACGGGAGGGTGCTCGAGGTCGTCTGCTCGACACAGCCGTGAGGGTAGTCCACCAGGAACTCGACGCGTTCGCCGAGCTCGGGCCACAACGCGACGCCCATCGTGACCAGGAGTTCGCTGCCGTCGTCTCCGATGAAGACGTCGTCGGGGATCGCCAAGCGGACGTCCTGGCTGCCGGTGAAGCTGCCGGCCAATCTCGGGCGCTCCTCGATTCCGGGCGCTTGCACGGGGAGCGTCGCCTCGACTCGATCCCGGGCGCCGGTCTCGGCAGCGACCGCGTCGAACACCAGCGTCTGAGTGCCGACCGAGCTGGCTGCGAAGTCGAACGCAACCCGGCTGTGACCATTCGCGGCAAGGTCGATCTCGCGGGTCTCGCCGCCCAGGCTGATCGACGCGTGCATCGGCACGTCGGTGCCGTTGTGCACGACCGCGGCGAGCTCGAAGCTGTCGCCCACGATTGCGAACCGGGGGACGGCAGGGATGACCATCAAGGGCTTCTTGACCTCGAATGCGGCCTCGTGGACGGCCCCACGACCGCTAGGGTCGAGCACCACGGCCATCATGCGAAACCGGGTGAGGTTGTCGGGCAGTGGCAACTCGACCTGGACGTGGCCGTCGGCACCGGTCACGAGGTCGGGCTGCCATAGCGCGGTCTGGACGAAGTTCTTGCGCGTCGAGACCAGCGAGGCATCGCCCTCGGAGCCGCCGTCACCAGCGACATGGGCATTCAAGCCCAGCGCAGCGAACAGGTCGCGATTGTCGGTGACGTGCAGCGCGAGCCCACCGCCGGGCCGTAGCACTGCGACCGGATCCGGAGCATGGAAGTTGGTCAGGCGGAGCACGCCCTCATCGACGACCGCCAACGCGATCTCGGCGCCGCCGATGCCCTGACCATCCTTGGAAACCTCGATGTCGATGTGGGCGCGATCGCCCGGCGCATACACGTCCTGGTCGCTCTTGACTGCGAGCGAGACGCGGGCGTCGCTCAGGGCAACCGGTAGGCGCAACGCGCCGAACTTCCACTGCAGGGTCCCGCCAGGATCTTTGTCGATCGGTAGCACCGTCGCAGTGACGTGGGCCCACGGTGCGTGCTCTGCGGTCAGCGGCAAGTCGAAGGTCGCGGTCGCGCCCTTGATGCGACGCGACTGGGTGACGCGCTTCGCTGGGCCTTCGAGCGTGACGATGGCGATGCTCTCGGCGAACGGACTGATGATCTCGACCTTTGCAGTGTCGCCCGGTGCGTACTCGCGGCGGTCGGCCGCGACCTCCAGCGCATTGCCGGGGCGCTGGGGTCGGGCATCGTCACCGTAGGACCACGCCCACAGCGAGTCCGATCCGCCCTGCCGACCGTCGACCCACGCGGTGACGACGTAGTCCCCCGAACGCTCGATGGCCAGTGGGCAGTCGACCACAGTCCGCGTCGAGGTGACTTTGCAGCGCGCGACCTCTTTGCGTACCTCGTGCCACTGCTCGTCATAGGACGACCCGACGGTCGGTTTGCGCGTGCGCTCCCAGTCGACGCGCTCGAGTACGGCCTCGATCTCGGCCCCGGCGACCGCGTTGCCTTCGCGGTCGGCGACCCCGAGTTCGAGCGGCACGACGGTGTTCTTGCCGGCCGCGAGGTCGATCGAACCCTCGGTCACGCGGGCGCCGGCGTAGCGCGGCGCATCGAACACCATCACGTCGTCGCGGGCCGAGATCGTGCGGTTCGACTCGTCCTGCACTGTCGCCTCGAAGACGAACCGCTGCGGACCCGGTGTGGTCGGCATCTCGACGGGAACGTCGAGCGCGAGCTTGCCGGTGGCATCGAGTGTTGCGGTGCCGGTACGCGCCGCGAATACGTCGCCGGCGGCCTCGCCGTGGCTCTCGCCGTCGCCGTCGCCCTCACCGTCTTCGCCTTCCCACTCTTGGTCGCCGCCGTTGTCGCCGCCGACCGAGAACGAGAGTCCTCGCCCGACCATGTCGCCTGCCGGCAGCGCTGCGGCCTTGCGAGACACGGTCCAGTCGACCTTGGCCCCGTCCATCGAGGCACCAAAGAGGTAGCGGCCGGTGACGCCGGCAACGAGGTGCTTGGTGTCGCCTTCGGCCTGGACGTCGACCGTGAACCGTGGCGGTTCGAACTCTGCGATCTGCACCGTGGCTTCGGCCCAGGCCGGGCCCTCGCCCGCGATGGGCTCGAACGTGAGCGTGTATCGTCCGATCTCGGCGTGAGCGTCGCTCACAAACTCGCCGGAGAACGAGCCGGCCCCATTGGACCATCCGGCGGTGTTCTGGACCTCATCGCCGGTGGGCGAGGTGATGCGCATCCGCACCGGGAAGCGCGCCAGTGGGGGCAGGCGCTCACCGTCACGGGTCCTGGCGATGCCCTTGAAGAACACCTTGGAGCCCGGACGATAGACGCCACGGTCGGTAATGATCATCGCTCGGATGTCGCCGCCCCGGGCGGCGTCGCCCGACCACTGCGGCGCGAGCCGGCTGGCGTCGTGGCCGCCATGACCGAGTCGGACCTGCGTGTGAGAAGCACCGTGATCGATGTGGAGCAGCGCCTTGTCGGAGGCCTCGCGATCCAAGGGCAAGACCGCCAGTCCATCCGCGTCACTGACGACCCCACCGAGGTTGCTGCCGTCGATGGTGAACTTTGCCCCGACGATGGGCTCGCCAGTCGAGGCGGCGGCGACGTGGACGAGCACCGCGTCCGGCATCGCCTGGGTGTGTACCGCCATGGAGGCCTCGTCGAACACCGTGAGCATGGTCATCGCCGGTCGCGCGGCCGAGCTCCACTCGGGATACGCCGTGGCCTTCGCGCCGAACTTCGGTTCATCGAGCACCAGTGCGGCGAGCCAGGGAGCGCCGACACCCAGTTCGCTCGTCAGGTCGATCGCGGTGACCACTTCGGTGTTGAGGACCGCGGCGGGCTCGATCTCGATCGTCCGTTCGGGCGCCTGGCTTGGCACCTCGCGGTTGCCGAGCTGGGTCTGCGCCGCGTCCCATGCGGTGGCATCGCTTCCCACCCGCCACAGCTTCAGCTTGGCCTTGGCGACGTTGCGCGAGGTGATCTTGAACTTGCCCGCGGCTGCGACGGTGAGACCTTGGCTTCCCTCGGACATCGACACGCTGGCCGCGAGCGGCGGTGTCTCGATGACGAAGTCGATCGGCGCCGCGGTCTGCCCGAACCGGTCGGTCACCGTCGCAACCGTGACGTCGTAGCGCGACGACGGAGCGAACCCGCCCGACACGTTCAGCCGGCCTGTCGTCGACCACGTATCGTTGTAGACCGAGAGATTGGGAACGTCGGGGACGACCGTGACCAGCAGCGCTGCGGCAGCCGAGTTGGCGTCGATGGCGTTGGTGTACTTGATCGCGAAGCTGCCGGTGCCCAGCTGCAGTGTGCCCTTGGCAAACGAGCACTCGGAACTCCAGCACTCGATGCCGGTGTGCTCCAGGCGCTCGGCGACCGTGAAGCTCTGCTCGGCCTCGTGCTCGGCGACGTCGGGGTCCTTGCGCACCAGGGTGAGCTCGGCGCCCGGGGGCAGCGGATCGCGGCTGCTGATGGTGACCACGTGGCGGCGGTCGACCTTCACGCCATCGAATTTTCCCTTGGACGAACGGCGCGCACGCAGGGCGACCGCGCGCGCTCCCGTGAGGGTCTTGCGGCTCAGCACGACGAGTGAAGCGGCGACCGCCGGCTCGATCGGCTGATCGAACAACAGATCGAAGCTGGGCTTGGTCCCAAGCTCGGCACCATCCGCAGGTGTCATCATCACCAGCCGTGGGGCCCCGGGCTTGGGCAGATAGGACAGCATCTTGCCGCCGATCCACACCTGCGGATCGGCGCGGAACCTGGCCGTCCAGCCCACGAACACGTCGTGACCGCGTTCGTCCCTCAGGCCCGAGAGCGAAGCGACGTACGACGCATCGGGATCGAAGGGGGCGTCAGCCACGAACTCGAGCGTGTTGCCGTCGCGGGAGCTGAGTTTGCCCGCCACCGGCGGTTCGATGCGCAACGGCGGCACCGCCGCGGCGATGTCGAACTCGAGCTTCGCGTTGAAGGCGATGCGGAGGGTCTGACCGGCGAACTCGAACTTGCCGCTGTCGTCCAGCTCTGGGCTGACGATTCCGATCTCGGCGTCGGTACCCGCTGTGCGCAACGTCCGGGGCAGGGGCCGGCGCTCGCGGCGGTCGAGCTCGGGCGGAAACTCCAGCGCGGGGCCCAAGGCGGTGGTCTCTGCCAGCGGCGTCGGAACCGCACCGGGCACGGTAGCGTCGGGCACCGACTGGCACGAGCTGGCCACGGCAAACGCGAGCAAGAGCGCTAGAGGTCGGTTTGGCATGCTCGGCGTTGCGCTGCATGTCTCTCGCCGCTCGTCGTTTCGCGGGCTTGCTGGCATGGCGCCCAGACGCGCATCGTCTCCTATAGATTTCAGGACATCGTCGATCGCATTGGGCTGCGCCCCGAGGCGAAGTCGCCGGGGCCCGTGGTGCAGTCGGCCAAGCCCATGCCGATGCGGTTTCGACGCGTGGTGGAGGCGGACCCTGTCGTGGCCGACTCGGGCGACCGCGCGACGGAGTCGAGCCAGTCCGCGGCGCAGCCGCAGCAGCGCCGACCCCCAGGCTCGCGTCACCGTTGTGTCGCAGGTCGAAAGCAGAGGCCTTTCCCGAGGAGTTCGCGTTGCCACCGGCGGCAGTATGCCGGATATTCCCGCTTGCCCATGTCGACTGGATCGCGCGCGCTATTCCTGCCCACGACCGAGCACGCTCTGCTGCGCGACATGGTGGCCGAGTTCGCCCGCCGCGAAGTCGATGCTCAAGCCGCTGAATTCGACCGACGCGGCGAACTCAACGTGCCGCTGTTTCGCAAGCTCGGAGAGCTCGGCCTGCTCGGCGTCACCATCCCAGAAGCCGACGGCGGCGCGGGCATGGACGCGGTCGCTGCCGTCATCGTGCACCACGAGCTCGCCAAGTACGATCCTGGGTTCACGCTCGCCTACCTCGCGCACGCGATGTTGTTCGTGAACAACTTCTACCACTGTTCCAACGCGGAGCAGCGAGCGCGATGGCTGCCCAAGGTCCTGAGCGGCGAGTGGATCGCCGGCATGGGAATGACCGAGCCTGGTGCGGGCACCGACGTGCTGGGCATGTCGACGACCGCAGTTCGCGACGGCGACCACTACGTCGTGCGTGGCAGCAAGACCTACATCACGAACGCGTGCGAGGGCTTCTGCTTTTTGATCTACGCGAAGGTCAATGGTCGGGTGACCGCGTTCTTGGTCGATCGTGACTGCCCGGGCTTCTCGACGACGTCCCACATCGACAAGCTCGGCATGCGCGGCTCGACGATGGCCGAGCTGGTGTTCGACGACTGTCGGGTCCCCGTCGGCAACCTACTGGGCCGCGAGGGCGATGGGATCACGCACATGATGCGCAATCTCGAGATCGAACGCCTGGCGCTGGCGGCGATCAGCGTGGGCATCGCCGATCGCTGTGTCGAGATCATGGTGCGGTTCGCCAACGAGCGCCGCGCGTTTGGGCGACCGATCTCCGACTTCGGGCAGATCCAGCGCTACCTCGCCGAGGGCTACGCGATGACCGAGGCGGCCAAGTCGTTGGTCTACAATGTCGCGCGCGACATCGGGCCCGACGTGCGCAACCGGGTCGGATCCGACGCCGCGAAGCTCTTTGCCGGCCCAGTCGGCAAGACCGTCGCCGACTACGCGATGCAAGTGATGGGCGGTGCTGGGTACTGCAAGGAGTATCCAGTGGAGCGCCTGTGGCGGGACGCGAAGCTCATCGAGATCGGCGGTGGAACCCTCGAGGCCCACCAGAAGAACCTCGCCAAGGATCTCTCGCTGCTGGTGAGTTCCTAGCGCCACGCGCAACCGAGGGCGCCCTCGGGCGCGAGCGCAGCGGCGCGGCGCCATGACACGGCTGTCGCGGGCCAACTCAGCCTCGGGCGCCCCTCAGCCTCGGGCGCAGCAAGGGCAGGTGCGAGGGCAAAATACGTGAGGTCCCGCCTCCGTTCGAGGGTGGACGGCGCGCGGCCACTGCGGTCAAGATGCGCTTCGAGACCCATGCGTAACCACAATTTTCATTGGATTTCCGCCCTGTCCCTCGCGCTCGGCGTTGCCGTCACCGGCTGCGCAAAGGACGAAGACGCTGACACCAGCGCCGCCGAGTCCACGGGCGGCACCACGGACGATCCTTCGGTCACGGCAACGATGAGCGCGAGCGAGACCTCCGCCACGATGACCACGACGATGACGACCGACGACACGGACGGCACGACGGAGCCCGGCACGATCACCAACGTCGAGGAGTCGACCACGGCGCCCCCGGAGCCGCTGCCCAACGGCGAGATGTGCGACGACAACTCGATGTGCATCTCGGAGCTCTGCTTCGTGGTCGGGCCGCTCGGTGGCATCTGCGGCGATTGCCTGACCGATGCCGACTGCGACGGCGGCGGTTGCAGCATCCCGAACCCACTTGCATCGCCGCCCACGGGCGCCGAGTGCAACATGGGCGAGCCCGGCGAGGGCTGCATGAGCGACGCGGTGTGTGCCGATGGCCAGCTCTGCGCCGAGATCCTGAACGTTCCGGGCATCCTGGTCGCATCGACCTGTGGTGACTGCGTCAGTGATGCCGACTGCGAGGCCCCCATGCTGTGTTCGCCCAGCTACGACGTCGCGAACCTCAGCGGCGTCAAGACCTGCGTGGATCCAGGCTCCGTCGCGGATGGCCAGGGCTGCGATCTCGCGACCAGCGGCAACGAGGCGTGTACCAATGGCTTCTGCGTCGGCGCGGATGTGCTTGGCGTGCTCGAGCTCGGCGTATGCAACCCGTGTGCTGCTGACACCGACTGCGCCGCGATGGAGACTTGCGCTCCGCCGACCGTGGATCTGATGGCCGGCCTGGTCGTGGGCGGCTGCGTCCCGGCCTGAGTCCATCGCCACACGCGTGATCTTGTTGCGGCGGCCGGACTCCGGCCGCCGCTTTTTTGCGTCACGCCCGGGGAGTTGTTGCGCCCGTAGCCGGGTCGGTCGTGGGTTCAGTGCGTGTGGTCGCGACCCTGATACGACGGGTTGATCGCAGCGCGCAGAACGAGCTGCTCCTGCTCTGCGGCCGTGTTGCCCATCGCCGCGTGGGCCCTCGCCGCGACGTCATGCAGACCCGCGGTGCGGTACGGCGTGGCCAGGGCCCGCAGCACCAGCTCGAGCGCTTCGGCGGGCTTGCCCGACTGCAGATATGCGTTGGCGAGCAACACCTGTGCTTCGCCGCCGGGACGCACGGCGTAGTTCGCCAGGGCCAGCTCGAGGGCCCGCTGCGGCGAGCCGAACTGCAGGTAGTGCTGGAGGCCGTGGCCCATCGCTGCCTCGGGAAAACGGCCGAGCTGCGCTTCCCATCGCGCGGCCGCGCGGGTGATGAGCTCCTGTGCCTCGTCGTCCCGGCCCGCATGTTGGTAGGCGTTCGCGAGCGCGTCCAGGTGCTGCGGCAGATCGGCGGAGCGCACGAGCTCCTCGTAGATCGCGGTCGCCTGTCCATGATTGCCGATGCGGCTGTGGACCTCCGCGATGTGCTCCTGGACGAGCCACCAGCCCGGCAGCTCGGCGTCGGCCTGCTGCAGGTGCGCCATGGCGACGAGTGGTTGCCCGCGATCCATGGCGACGAGGCCGAGCTGCAGCCGGATCCATGCGCGTCGGCGGGGGTCCTTGGTGCTGGCCAACGACAGCGCGTCTGCGAGCAGCACCTCGGCCTTCGCCGGGTCGCCGGTCTTCGCGTGGTAGAGCGCGAGCTCGACCATCGCCGCGGACGGGTTCGCCGCTGCGACCGCGGTCAGCCCTGCGAAGGCAGCCTCGTACTGGCCGCGCTGGAACGCGATCTCGGCGCGCAGCAGTCGGGCGGCCACCTGCTCCTCGCGCCGCTGCAGCGCGGCGCGGTCCATCTTGTCGAGGTAGCTCTCGGCGACCTCGAGCCGATGGATCGAGAAGTTGAAGCGCGCGGCCGACAGCAACGGTCCGGTACCGTCGGGGGCGATCGCGAAGGCCTCGTCGAGGACCTCCTCGACGCGCGCGACGTCGTCGATCTGGTTGGTCAGCCCAACGCGCTCGAGCAGCACGGTGCTCAGGTGCATCCGCGTCAGCCAGTCGTCCGAACGCTTGTTCGCGCGGGCGCGTAGTCCGTCGATGCGCCGGTCGATCTGGTCCAGCAGGGCCGCATAGCCGTCGTCGCTGGGAGCGCGCGCCCCCGGCTCGAGCGTTGCGGACGTCGTCGCGTCACCGCCGCTGCGATTGAGCTGTGAGACGACGAGCGCCGCTGCTGCTACCGCGAGGGCGGCCGCACCGATCATCAGGCGTGATGCCATGGAGGTGCCCGAAGCGTCGACGAAAACCGCGGCGCAGGGAAGCGGGGCTGTCCGGAAAATCGTCCTGTCGGCGGGTTCAGGCTCCGCTTGGGGCTCGCGAAGGCCGAGACGAGCGACCCGCAATGTTCGCGAGTCGCCTCACGGCGCGTGCGCGCGGAGCCAGAGCCTGCTGTCCCCGTTCAGGTCGGCGGTGCCCACGACGAAGATTCGGCCAGTCGCATCGATGGCCACCTGCGACGCCTGGTCGTTGCCATCGGCGGCGCTGTTGTAGGTCGCCGTCCACAGGGATCCGCCATCCGGGTCGTATTTGCCAATCCACGCGTTGTTGCCTTCGCCGAGATCCGCTCGCGCCTCGGCCCCGACTGCCACGACGTTGCCCTCGCCGTCGAAGGCACAACCGTATCCTCCGTCCCCTCCGTTGTTCGGGTCGTCGTACGTGACGGTCCAGAGAACGCCGCCCTCGGGGCTGTACTTCCGGATCCAAACATCCGCGCCGTCTGAGCCGATGACTGCCGCGTTGCCGGCTTGATCCATTGCAACGCAGTTGGCCGCAAAAGAATCCGACGGCGGGTCGTACGTGCGCGTCCAGATCTCGACGCCATTGGGGCTGATCTGCTGAAACCATCCGGATCGCCCGCCCTGCATCAACGCCCCATTGCTGTCGATAGCACCGACGATGGTGCACTCACCGGATGGTTCGCACGCGACGTCGCCGAGCACCACTATCCCTGCACTCCCTGCATTCGGGGTGTACGACTCATTCCAACCCGGTGAGCCATCGGAGGCGAACTCGCCGAACCAGAGGTTTTGCTGGATGGGGAATGTGCCGACCGCGAGGACGTTCTCGTCTTCGTCGACTGCGAGGCCTTGGGTGCCAAGAATAGAACCAGCCCCGGTAGCGAGCTCGCTCCAGAAGATCGCTCCTTCGGTGGTCATCCGGTGGACGCGAATTTCGCCGAAGTCCCCCGACTCCCCATCGCCGACGGCGAGGTCGCCGTCGGCGAACACTGCGATCGTCCCCATGTAGATATCAGCAACCTCGACAGGTGGCGCCGCCTCGACCCCATCGGCCGCGAACGTACCAATCCACCCGTTTTCACCTGTGGCGATCACCAGTCCGTCAGGAGCGACCGCGATGTCCAGGCCGGCGTGTTCCAGGCCTTGGAGCGCGGTGAGTTCGAGCTCCCACAGCACCGTGCCCGACTCGACGCAGTCGTTGTTGCACCCGTTTCCGTTGATCTCATCGCCGTCGTCGCAGGCCTCCCCGTCGTCCATCCGCGCGTTGCCGCAGAGCGGGCCGCCGTCGTCGGTCGACCCCGCCGACGTGTCGAGCGAGTCCGTCGCGTCGGTGCCTTGCGTCGCGTCCGTCGCGTCGGTCTCCGTCGTGCCGGTCGTGTTCGTCGTGTTCGTGTCCGTCGTGTTCGTCGACGCGGTGGTCGCGACGGTCGCGGATCCGACGGTGTTCGAGGTCTCGGCGCCGACGGTGGCGCCGGTGCTCGCATCGTCAGAGCCGTCCCCCGCGATCGGGTCGTTGGGGCTGTAACAGCCGGCGAATCCGACGAGCAAGGAGATCGAACCACGGAATGAGAACATCGTCATGCCAGACATCCTATCGGCGCCGAGTGGCGCCCGTTGCACGGGAGAACGAAACGAGGACCCCCGGTGATCTTTGGCTCAAGTCGCGCGCGCGGGCAACCGTGGCGACCCCGGCAAACGCCATCAACGACGCGGGCACCCGATTGGCATAGCGGCCCGGCACCAAGGCGCCGTGAGCGTACGGGGCAGGCGGATGAACGGATCGATGCCGCGAACGAAATCTCGAACTTGGCCATATCCGCCCCCCGTAGGGCACGATCCGGGAGGATTGCTGGGGCGTAGATGCGTTCGACACCAACACGGTCACCCAGTGCCACGGCGGCTACGAGCCGGAGTATAGTGGGGGGCCGAGTTGAACCTGAACAGGAGACCAAGCATGAAAAAGAACATGAGATCCAAAACCGGGCTGGCGTTCATCGCCGCCGCCGCCATCAGCGGAGGGGGATGGTGGGCAACCACCGTCTTCGCTTCCGACCACGACGAAGCGCCACTCGTAAAGGAGGATGCCGCTCAGGACATCACCGATCTGTACGTCTTCGGCAGCGAAGGCGACACGACGACGATCATCGTGTGCTGGGCCGGCTTCAACGACAGCCGACCGCAGCCGGATGCGGAGGGCGTCTACGACCCAGACGCACTCTACACGCTGTGGATCGACAACAACGCCGACAACGAAGCCGACATCAACATCTACTGGCGCTACGGCCAGAACGGGGCAGGCGACTACGGCGTCCGCTGGGAAGGTGTTCCCGGTGCGGATGACTTGGTATCGGGTCCGGTCGAGGAAGTCTTCGCGGTCGGCAAAGGCGCGCGCGCCTGGTCCGGACACGCGGACGATCCGTTCTTCTTCGATGCCCAGGGGTACCTCGAGACCCTGGCGACGGGGAACCTGATGTTCGACAACACCCGCGACTTCTTGGCGGGACTCAACGTCACCGCTGCAGCCATCGAGATCGACACCGCCCTGATTCAGGACGGCGACAGCCGGATGCAGTTCTGGGTCACGGCGTCGAGGAAGTGAGGATCACCATGAAGAACCACACATCCTTCCACGCAGTTCTCAAGGTAGCGCTGATCCTGGCCACAACGTCGCTCGTCGCATGCGGTGACGACGGGACCCCCGCGGACGAAACCACCGACGCGGAAACCACGGACGACCCGACCACCACCACGACCAATACGACGACCAACACGACGACCAACACGACGACCAATACGACGACGGTCGGCATGACCGACACCGAGGGCACCGAGACCGTCGGCCCCGAGAGTTCCGGCAGCGAGTCGTCGACCGGCGGGGACCCGTTCATTTTCCCGGAGGAGCCCTACTCCGACTACACCCAGATCGACCGGCACGGTGCGGTCGAAGCCGGGACCGCGGGCATCGCCGCGGCGTCGGGCCTGGGCTTGAATGGAGAGGACATCGCGATCCGCGACTTGTACAACGCGAGCAATCCTGCAGAAGATGCAGCGCTGATGTGGATAGCGGAGATCACCGACAGCGTCACATTCTTCCAGGTTGCGCTCAACGACGATCTCCTGGCCTTTATGCCTCCGTTCGCACCGGCAACGGCGAACGAAGCGCTGCTAGACCAGGCGGGGCGGGTGATCGTGCCGGACGCGATCAAGTACGATCCGGCCAACGCGACGGCGTATCCCAACGGCCGCACGCTCGAGGATCAGGTGGTAGACATCACGCTCGCCGCGGTGCTCCTGGATCTCTCGCCCGATGATGGGGAACCGGTCCACACGCTGTCGACCTTTGCGGACCTACCGCTCAACCCGGCCGCGAACGACGTGCCGTTCGAAGCCGAGTTCCCGTACCTGGCGCCGCCGCACAACCCGTAGCCGCTACGGGGTTCGCTGTTGTTGGGGTCTCCCGGCGTGCAACCGCCGGGGGGCCCTTTTCGTTTGTGGTGTCCGCGTCGTCGTCGCACGTGCCTCGGCGTAGCTCTGCGCGTGCGCATCGGTAGGAGCGGATCTCGTTCGCCGGGGTTTGTCACTGTTGCCCGCGCGCGCGACTTGAGCCAAAGATCACGGGTCCGCATCGTGTCGTTCTTCCGTGCAACGGGCGCCAGCGTGCGCCGATAGGATGTCTCGCATGACGAGGTTCTCATTCCGTAGCTCGCTGCCCTTGGTCGTCGGATTCGCCGCCTGCTACAGCCCCAACGAGCCGATCGGGGGGGACGGCACCGACGATGGCAGCACCGGCGCCACGATCGGCACCGAGACCTCGAACACCGTCGGCTCCGCGACGGTCGCGACCACCGCACCGACGAACACGACGGACGTGACGAGCGCGACGGAGACGGACGCGACGGACGCGACGGACGCGACCCAAGGCACCGACGCGACGGACTCCGTCGACACGTCGGCGGGCTCGACCGACGAAGGCGGCGCGCTCTGCGGCAACGCGCAGATGGACGACGGGGAGGCCTGCGACGACGGCGATGAGATCAACGGGAACGGCTGCAACAACGACTGCGTGGAGTCAGGCACGGTGCTCTGGGACCTCGGGTACGGCGACTCCGAGGACCCTGGCACCGGGGCTGGCGCGACCGACATCGGCGTCAATGTCGACGGCGTCGTGGTCGTGACTGGTGCCACCGGCAGCGGCGGGTGGATTGGCACCTTCACGGTGGACGGTATGGAGGTCGAGCAACCAGTCGTGCTGCCCGGCGTGCAGCTCAGTGCGCTGGACTTTTTCTCCGGTGGTGACCTCGCGATCGGATATTTCGACGCGATGGGCGTCAGCGTGCGGCGCATGACCACCGCCGGCGACATCGTGTGGTCAACGACTGCGCTGGACACGGGCGGCGTATTGGGTTCAGGGGGTCGCGGAATCGACGTGGACGAAGACGACAACATCGTCGCTGTGGGCGCGATCAGCGAGTCGATCTACGGCGGTGACATCTGGACCGGCGAATTCGACGACGCCGGTTTCCAGGGATGGTCGGATGTCTTGGACAACGTGCAGCCAGTCGCTGGATTCGGTCGGGATGTCGCCTGCGCACCCGACGGGGAGTGCGTCGCCGCAGGGCGCATCGACGGAAACGGCGGCCCTACCGCGGGCGGGCACTACGGGTGGTTCCGACGGTTCAGTCCCGCAGGCGTCACCATCTGGACCCGGACCTTCGATGAGCCGTCGGGGTCGTTCGACGTGGGCTGCGTGGCCGTCGATGTCGCGGGCAACGCTCTCGTCATCGGGACCGCGGCCTCGGACATCTGGGTCCGCAAGTACGAGCCCGGCGGTGACGTCGAGTGGACCGTCACCTATGACGATCCAAACAGCGACGACGACTGGGGGGACGGCTGCGCCGCAGATCCCGACGGGAACGTCATCGCGGTAGGGTGGGAGATGCGCGACGACTTGGCGCAGCAGCGGAATGCGTGGATCGCCAAGTACGACGGCGAGGGGACGCTCCTGTGGATGACGACGCACAACGGGGTAGACAACGTCGACGATGCGGCCGTCGCAGTCGCCACGGACGACGCAGGCCGGATCTACGTCGCTGGGCGAGTGGACTACGACAATCTCGATGGAGGCGCCGTGAAGCTCTGGATCCGCGCGCTCGCGCCGTAGCAGGTCGCCGATCACCGGGTTGATCGCGCCGGGTCCGTAGCCGCGCCACGCGTGACGAGATACACCGCGAACGTGGCCAGCCAGTGGCCGCCCTCATACCCAGAGTCGGCAACGGCGCGCAGCCCCGCTTCAGCGTGCGCGTGCGCAGCCTCGAGCAGCGCGGGACGCCGCGCGTCGTCATCCGGCAATCCCGCAGCAATCCCCTCGAGCATCCACGCGCGACTGAGGTTGAGTCCGTCGAGGTGCACGAGCTTCCCGTCACTGCGATCACTCGGCACCGCCGGCGCGATCATCATCCCCGAAGCACCCCCCGCGAACGCATGATCCAACCACCCCGCGAACTCGGCCTCGGACAGCACCCGGCGCATGAGATCCGCGGCACCCAGGCACGGCGACAAAAAATCCTGACCGGACGGCTCGAACGCGAAGTTGCACCCGCGATCGCCCCCGTGCATCGCGATCGCCCGCCGCTCCAACAACCGCTCGAGGTTCGCGTCCCCGGTGTGGCGCGCCCAGTCGAGCGCGATCCCCAACGCGAACGCGCTCTGGCTGTGTTCACCCGAGCGCACCGCATGGGTGAGCTTGGCCGCCCAGCTGCCGAGGCGGTCGGCGGCGAGCCGCTCGATCGGCGCGATCGCAGCGACCATCGCGGGCGCCACAGGATCATCCCACTGGCGCAGCTCGATCCCGAGCTGAAGCAGCCACGCCAGCCCGTAGGGACGCTCGAAGCCCACGCGGTCGGGACGATCGAGGTACGCAAGCTCGGCGGCGAGATTGTCCGCACCGAGGTTGCGCACCAGCGCGTCGCGGGCCTGGGCCGCCCACGTCGCGCTAGGGTCGCGTCGCAGCAGGCGGACCAGCAGCCAGTGGCCGTGCACCGCGGAGTGCCAATCGAAGCAGCCGTAGAACGCAGGCGTGAGCGCGCGTGGGGTCCCGAGGTCGGCCTCGCTCGCCATCACGTGCGCGAGCTTGTTGGGGTACTCGCGTTCGATGCACGCCAGGGCGAGTCGAGCGAACGGCTCGGTCTCGAGGTCGGCGTCAGCCCAGCGTTCGTGCTGCTGCGGTCCCGGCCGCAGCGCGCCCGACTCCACCGGCCCCCGGGGTCGGGTACAGGCTCCGGCGGCTGCAAGCGCCATGACTCCGATTCGCCCCACCAACCTGCGCATCGACCACGACGATAGCAGCGCTTGGGTTATGCTGCGCATCACCCTTGTCCGTCCTTCGCACGCTCGTCAACTCGTCTCGCGCTTTGATCACGGGTGCCCGCGAGGTCGCGCGCTTCCGTGAAATCTCCAGCGTGTTCGTCACGCATGGCTTTGGCTGGGTGCTCGCGCAGTTGAAGCTCCGTCGCGAGCTTCAGGTCGAATTCGAGGGCGCCGACCTGACGCGCAAGGCGCTCTCCGACCCCGATACCGGCAAGCGACTCGTCGCCGCGTTTACCAAGCTGGGCCCGACCTTCGTGAAGCTCGGACAGATTCTGTCCACGCGGTCGGATGTGCTGCCGGCGGCGCTCATCCACGAGCTCGAAGCCCTGCAAGACAACGTCGAGGGCTTGCCGTTCGCGCTGGTCGAGGCCCAGCTGGTCCGCAACCTCGGAGCCGACTTCCGCAGCCGGTTCGCCGAGCTCGACGAGAAGCCGCTGGCGTCGGCCAGCATCGCCCAGGTTCACCGTGCGACGCTGCAAGACGGCACCAAGGTCGTCCTCAAGGTCCAGCGACCGGCCGTGCAGGCGAAGGTCGAGAGCGATCTGGGCATCCTCATGGTCCTGGCGGGTTGGCTCGAAGAGGCCATCGAAGAGGCCCGCGCGATGGACCTGCAGGGTGTCATCACGGGCTTTACCAAGTCGATCTCCGCCGAGCTCGACTTCAAGATCGAGGCCCGCAACCTCGAACGATTTCGGCGCAACTTCGCCGAGGTTCCCGGAGTCGCGTTTCCGCAGGTGTTCGCGGACCTGTCGACCTCCGAGGTCCTGTGCATGGAGTTTCTCGAGGGGCGCAAGTTCAGCGAGGTCATCACCGCGGGCGAGGACACCAAGCCACTGGTCTCCACGTACTTCAACGTCGCCTACAAGATGCTGTTCTTCGACGGCTTCTTCCACGGCGATCTGCATCCCGGCAACGTCTTGGTGCTCGCGGACAGTCGGATCGGCATCCTCGATTGCGGCATGGTCGGCCGACTGTCGAGCTCGGCCAAAGATCGCGTCATCGACA
>CANLQR010000049.1 GCA_947492135.1 Deltaproteobacteria bacterium
GCCCGCGCCCGCGCCCGTGCGGCAACCACGCAGGTCGCGAGATGTCAGAACCGGCCCGACAGCGCGAGCCCGCGACCGCCGTCCCAGCCCAGCGCGACCTCTGAAGACTTGCGCTTGCGCGCCAACAGCCCGTAGCGGACCGCGCCCGCGACGACCAGCGCACCGCCGGTGACGAGCATGGCGATGCCCGCTCGATTGAGCTTGGTCGCGTGGTCGCGCATGTCCAGGTACATCGAGTTGTCGTCGGCGTCCTTGGTCGCCTTGGCCTGCTTGCCCGCGGTTCCCAGCAGCGCGATCCCGACGATCACAGCGACCCCGCCCACACCCACGAGCACACCGCCGGCGATATCGCGGCCCACGGGCGTGGGTTTCTCGGGTTCGGTGTCAGCCGTGGGCTCCACGCGCGGTGGCGGTGGTTCGGGCTCGATCGCGACAGGCTCGGGTTCGGGTTCGGCCGATGCCGGTGTTTGGGCGGCGATGGTTTCCTCGCAGCGCTCGATGTTCTGTTTCGCGGCTTCGACCATCCGCTCGCTCGGGCCCCCGTCGATGAACTTCTGATAGAGATCGATCGCGCTCTCGCAGCGGTCGAGGTTGCGCTCGGCCTGCGCCCACGGATACAGCAGCTCCAGCTCGGGCTCGAGCATGTAGGCCCGCTCGAGCTCTTGGCTCGCGGCCGCGTAGTCCTTGGCTGCGAACGCGGCCTGGGCAGCGTCGAACGCAGCTTGGGCCGCGGGATCACGGAGCAAGCGCTCGGGGGCGAGCGCCATCGACAAAGCGAGCAAGACTACGGTCGACATCGGATCACTGGGGCAGGAACGAATCGAGGTCAGGCTTGACGCCGCCGGGGGCCTTGGGGTCGCCGTCCTTCTTGGTGGCGCCGAGCTTTTTTCGAGGGCGCTTGATCCCGTCGTCATCGATGATGAGCAGCGGGTCTTCGCTCTCGTCTTGGTCGCCGGGCTCGGCGGCGATCGCCGGGGCAGGTTCGGCGGGCGGCGCGGGCTCGACAATGGGTGCCTCGGGCTCCGCGAGCGGCGCCACGGGTGCAGCCGCGGGCGCCGTCACCGAAGCCGCGGCAGGCGCCACGGGTGCAACCGCGGGCGCCGTCACCGAAGCCGCTGCGGGCGCAGGTGCCGACACGGTCGTCCCAACCCCAGCGGGAGGCGATGGGGTGGTCCCGCGATCGCCGAACGCCCACACCGCGCCGAGCCCGACCACCGCCATCGCCGCGACCACACCCAAGCCGATGGTGACCCCGCGCAGCGTGCCGCTGGGGCGATGCACCGCGCTGTAGTTCACCCGCGATCGGCCCGACGTGGAGGTCTGCGATGGATGCGACACCGGGGTCACATCGCGCGGCATTCGAATCGCGGGGACCGAGCCGTGTTGCATGCCACTGCCGTGTTCACCCGTCGCCGTCGAGCTCGCTGCGGACCGCCCGGGGGTGCCCAGCAACGCGCCGAAGGGGAACGGGCGGGGTTCGAACAACCCGTGCATGAACTCGCCAAGCGCAGCCTGGCTCACGCGAAGCCTCCGCTCGCGCGCGAATCGTTCGAGGTCGGCCGCCAGTTCGCCACCGCTGGCGTACCGCCGCTCACGGTCGCTGGCGAGCGCTTTCATGATGATGCGCTCGAGGTCCTTGGGGAAGTTCTGGCGCTTGGTCGACGGCGGCGGCACATCGCCGTTGACGATCCGGTTCATGACACCGAATTCGTTCTCGCCGTCGAACAACCGCCCCATGGTCGCGCACTCGTACAGCACGATACCCAGCGCATAGACATCGCTGCGCCGATCGAGCGGCTGCGCGCGACACTGCTCGGGCGACATGTACGGCACCTTGCCCTTGCGGATCCCGGCCTGAGTGACGTCGGTCCGCGAGGTGACCTTCGCGATGCCGAAGTCAGCCACCTTGACGCAGCCGTCGTAGGTCACCATGACGTTGGTCGGCGACACATCGCGATGCACGATCTGCAGCGGCACGCCGTCGAAGCCGACCCGATCGTGGGCGTAGTGGAGCCCACAGGCCGCACCCATGACGAGGGCGACCGCGAGCTCGAGCGGCAGCGTGTCGCCCTTGCGCCGAACCGCACGAAGGATCGTCTGCAGGTTCTCCCCGTAGACGTACTCCATCGTGAAGAAGTAGTCCGCGCCCTCCTTGCCGATGTCGAACACCTGCACGACGTTCGAATGATCGAGGATCGCGGCGAGCCGAGCTTCGGCGAGGAACATGCGCACGAACTCGGGATCGGCCGACAGATGCGGCAGGATCCGCTTGAGCACGACCAGCTTCTGAAAGCCCTCCAGCCCCGCCGCGCGGGCGAGGTGCACCTCGGCCATGCCTCCCGAGCCGAGGCGGCGCAGGAGTTCGTAACGCCCCAGCCGGTCTGGTGGAGCCGCGACGACGGCGGGTTCGACCATGTTCTCGCCCATCGTAGCCCCGCCAACGCGGCAACGGCAAACAAGGGTCTGCTCCGAGGGCCGAGCGAGGTGCGATTTTCTGCTAGGATCGGGCCAACGATGCGTTCTGGTCCAGGCCTATGGCGCGTGCCCGTGCTCGTCGTTGCCGTGGTGAGCGGGCACGGCTGCCTCCAGTTCGCCGCCTTCAACTGCGAACAGGACCCTGACTGCAACTCGGTGACCGGTGGCGTGTGTACCGCCGGTGGTGAGTGCGCCTATCCCGACGACGGCTGCGGGGGTGGCCTGCGCTACGACCAGCACGCCGACGGGGATCTCGCCGGGACCTGCGTCGATCTCGGCGCAACTACCGGCATGACCACCACCGATCCATCATCATCGTCGTCGCCGACGAGCCTCGAGACCACGCTATCGAGCGCCACGACCTCAGACCCCGAAACCTCGACCACACCCACCAGCGCGACGACCGGCAGCGAATCAGGCACCGACACCGGCGACGCATGTGGGGCCGCTGGCGATACCTGCTGTGCGGCCGGGGCCTGTGACCCTGGCTTGACCTGCCTGGGGGTTTCTTGCGGTTGCGTCGCACAGATCGAGGCCGGCGAACGCCACACCTGCGCGGTCCTCAACAGTGGCGCCGTGCTGTGCTGGGGAGCCAATGATCGCGGTCAGCTCGGCGGCTCGATCGATCTGTTCGAGGTCTCGCCGGTGGTGGCCGTTGCCCCGGTTCCCGCCGATCCGATCCGTCAGGTCCGCGCGGTCGACCACACCTGCGTCAACTCTCAGCTCGGCAATGTGCAGTGCTTTGGCGCCAACGACTCCGGGCAGGTCGCGCCATTCGTTCCCCAGCCAAACAGCCCGATCGCGCCAGCGTCGTGGGTCCCGTTCGTCTCGCGATTTGGCGTGGGCGTGTCGCACTCGTGCGCCGCCGACGGGGTCTCTGTGGTGTGCTGGGGCGCCAACGGCCAGAGTCAGCTCACCGGCGTCGAGCCTGGTCCGGGCCCGATCTCGTCGGGCACCGGGCCGGTGACGGCCCTCGAGCTTGGCGGCAACTTCGGCTGTCTCATCCAGAGCGCGACGCTGTCGTGCTGGGGCTCCAACAATCAAGGTCAACTCGCCACCGATCCGGCGGTCACGCCAACGATCGCGACGCCGACGATCATGCCGGTGACCGAGGTCGCCGCGGTCGCGTTGGGTCGAACGCACACCTGCTCACTGAGCAGCGGTGGTGTGATCCAATGCTGGGGGCGTGGCGACTCGGGTCAGCTCGGCGACGGCACCGGCACGCAGCAGCTCTCGCCGGTGACAGTGACGCTGCCGATCGAGGCTGGCGTACCGATCGCCATCGAGGCTGGCGACCAGCACACCTGCGCTGTCGATGACGCCGGAGCCCTGTGGTGCTGGGGCAGCAATGCGAACGGCCAGCTCATGCTCGAACCCGACGGCATGGGCTTCGACGGCTACACCTTGGTGCCCGTACGCATCCAGCTCGATGCAGGCGTGCTCGCAGTGACCGGCGGTGTGACCCACACCTGCGTCCTGACCGAGGAGGCCCAGGTGCTGTGCTGGGGTACCAATAGCTCGGGGCAGATCGGCAACGGCACCACGAACTATGCGTTCGAACCCCAGGTGGTCGAGCTGGCCTGCGGTTGACCTCATTGGAAGGTCTGGATGTTCGCATCCATCCACACCATCCGCGCCGTGATCCACGCCTGGACGAGCGCGTGCTCCTCGTCCCACGAGGCCACCGGGCAGCCCTCACGGAAGGGCAGCACCCAGTCGTCGCCACCGATGATCTGATCCTGCGGCCAGCGCTCGAAGTTGTCCGCGATCTTCTCGGCGGTCATGGTCTCGGCGTAGCCGGCCAGCTGGGCATCGATCGACTCCTGCGACATGACGGTCCCGCGGACCTCGATCCAGCGGGCCACGAACGCCGCCTGGAACTCGGGGTCGCCCGCGATCGCGTTGAGCCAGTGGCCTGGAAAGCGGCCCAGCCAGCCCTCGGTGTCGTTGCAGCTGCCGCCCAGGGCGATGTCGAAGTCCCAGGGGACGAACACGATCTTGCCGCCGACGTCCTTGTAGATGTGCATGCTCGAGTAGTACGCGTCGCCGTTGCCCGAGAACTCCTGCAACAGCACCCAATCCACGACACTCGCCATGTCCACGTAGTCCCAGACGTTGCCATTGCCCGCGTTGGCCGCGGCAAAGCCCGACATGAAGGCGATCAGTCCGTCTGCGGTCGACGGGGTGACGTCCTCGACCTTTGGATAGAGCAGCTGCCAGCCGATTCCGTTGGTCGCGATTCACGTCTTGGTGACGTCGCTCTTGAAGATGAACGACTCGCCGTTGCCCAGCTCGGGCAGGATGTCCACGCGATCGTCGTCACGAGTGATCTCCTCGCTCAGGAGGTAAATCCCGCGCGGGTCGCCGTCGAGGGTGAGCTCGCAGTAATGGGTCTGCGGCCCGTAGTTCGCCACGGGATCGAAGGCGGTGAACAGGTCGTACATGAACTTGTTGCGATACAGCGACAAGTCGAAGTACATGCCGTTGAGGATCCAGTCCGACTCGCCGCCGAACTCGAAGAAGTTGGTGCTGGCGCCCGGTGGCTTGGTCGAAAGCGAAAGATCGATCGTGACATCAGACGACACGACCGTGGCCTGGTGGACCTCGACCGCGACCACGTTGGTGCCGTCGACCAGCAGGCCTGCCGGCACCGAAAAAGTTGGCAAACTCGATCTCCTCGAGGCTGTCGACCGTCGCGCTGGCCGGCGTTGCGGGATCGATGGGCCCCGATGGCATGTTCCAGCGCGCCACCTCGGCGCCGTTGACGTAGACGATCGCGCCGTCATCGGCGCGGAGGTTCAACACGACCGGATCGAGGGCGGCGACGTCGACGATCTCGAAGGCGTGGCGATAGCGCGAGGTGATGTACTTGTTCGACGGATCCGGCCCGTAGCCGATGACCGTCGCATTGGGAATCTGAGCGACCGTCGCCCACTGTTCGGGCCCGAGCACACCGTACCCCAGCGGCGCGGGCCCCTCGGACCACGCCGAATCGTCGAATCCAAGGGTCATCCACAGCGCACCCCCTTGGCTCGGTCCATCGTCGTAGCGCCACGTCGATCCCGGCGACACCAGCTCGAGGTTGGGATGCTCCCACAGCTCGAGGCCGTACTGGTGCTTGGGCCAGGTCTGCGAGGACCGCCCGCGGTTTTCCAGCCCACCCGGACCGTCGTACACCACGTAGCCATCCGCTTCGGTCACGGTGACATTGCAGCTGCGCTTGGGCTCGTCGACGATGGTCTGGTCGCACGTCACGGCGATGTCGCAGAGGCGAAAATCGGTCACGTGCGGCGGCTCGGTCGTCGACTCGCCGCCGGTCGACGTCGTGGGCTCGTCGACGGTCGTCGTGGCTGCGCCGGAGGTGCTCGAGCCCGCCTCGCTCGAGCCGTCGGCGATCGACGTCGCGGTCGTCCCCGACGTCGTGGGCTCCGCCGACGTGGCACTCGCGGTCGTGCTCGTGGTCTCGCCGGAGCTCGTGCCCGCCGACTCCACCACGGTGGCCGAGTCGGAGCATCCCGCGCAACAAAGCCCGATCAACGAGATTCTCGAAGCCCATCGCATGGTTTTCACGACCCTGATGGTACCCGCGAGGCGACAAAGCTGGCAAAAGTGGCGCAATGGCCGACGTGACCGGCATTGAGAACCCCTACGACGAGCTCGCCTACCGCTCGTTGCCAGTCGAATGGAGCGCGCCCGAGCAGCTCGCGGTGACCTCGCTGCTGCACGGTGGTCCGCGAATGAGACTGGATTCGTACCGCGTGCTCGAACTGGGCTGCGGTGACGGCACCAACCTGATCGCGCTCGCCTACTACCGTCGCCACGGCGAGTTCGTGGGCATCGACGGCTCGGGGCGACACATCGAAGCGGCCAAGGCGCGCGCGACTCGACTCGGGCTCGACAACCTCAGCTTCATTCACGCCGATCTACGCGAGGCCACGACGAGGACCGAGGGGCGGTTCGACTACGTCCTCGCCCACGGTGTGTTCTCGTGGGTGCCCGACGACGTGCGCGAGGCCCTCCTGCACCTTCACCACGAGCGCATGCAACCCAACGGGCTGATGTACCTCAACTACAACACACTCCCAGGGTGGAGCGTACGCGGGCTGGTGCGCCGGTTTCTACTGGCGCAGACTGCCGCCGTCCCGGGCTTGCGCGCGCGCACCGAGGCCGCCCAGACGCTGTCGTCGCAACTGGCGGCGACGCTGATGAGCAGCGAGCACCCCTACTCGCAACTGATGGCTCGCGAGTTTCGTATCGTGGCCGATGCCGAGCTCACGTATGTCGCGCATGAGTACCTGAACCCAGAGAATCACGCGTATTGGCGCAGCGAGTTCCGGGCCCTAGCACTTGGTCACGGGCTGGCGCCGATCGCAGACGCGGACTTTACCCACGCCGGTGGCCGCAGCGATCCCGCGCTCGATGGCTGGCTCGAGACCGAAGGCATCGTCGGGTGCGCGCTGGAGGACACCAGCGACCTCGTGCGCTATCGCCAGCTACACTCGCCGATCCTTGCGCGCGTCGACGGGTCACGCAGCGACGCGACACCCGAGGAAGTCGGGGCCCTGTTCGTCGCAACGACGCTCACGGAGATCGAGCCCACCACGACGGTCCCAGCGCTGTTTCGACACGACAGCGGCGAGACCCTGGAGATCACCGACGAGTCCATGCGCGCGGGGCTCTCGGGCCTGGCGGCGCTCTGGCCCCGCGGGCTGCGGGTGTCGGAGCGATTCGACGATGTCGCTGCGATCGTCGACGATCTCCGGCTGCTGCACCGCTTTGGACTGATCGATCTCCGGGTCGTCGAGCCCCACGACTTCGTCGTCCGCGACCCGATCAATCGCCTCAACGCGCTCGAGGCGACCGAGCAGCGCGAGCTGACCTCCGCTTATCATCGTCGTTCGCCGCCCACCACCGATGCGCCGGCCGAAACGCCCGACGTCACCCCGGCGGCGGTGACCTAGACGTAAGGCTTCTCAGTGATCATGGTCGCGTCGATGTCGTCGATCTGGTGATGACAAGACAGCGTCGTGTGCCAGATGACGATCACGCGGGGATGCTCGGGCTCGATGACGACGGTGTCGATCTGCGCTCGATGCTCGAGGCGCTTGCTGCCGATACGAGTCGTGAACGCGAAGTAGTGCTTGGGCAACGTAAACTGCAGGGTGCCAGTGGTGGACATGCCGACCACTGCAAGGGTCTCGCCGCCATACAGCCGCTTGGCGAGCTGCTGGTCGACGGGCGCGCATTGAAACCACTGCGGATCGAAATCCTCGGGCAACAGTGGCTTGCGCGACTCCATCCACTTGGCGTCATACGTGCCCTGGAAGGTGGTGCGTGGGTGCCAGAAGCTACACAGTGCGCCGAAACCAGCGGGGCCCGACGTTTCGAGGTCGCGCCCCGGAAATTCGATGTTGGGGACGCACTGACCGACGCGGTGGGCGACGCGACTTACCACGCCAGTGCCGACGGTGTTGCGCGGATCGAGTCGGTGCTTGCTGGCGTCGGGATCGGTCTTGTCGTAGCCACCCCAGGCGCGCTCGTAGGTGATCGGCAGCTTCAGGAAGGGCAACGGTGGGGTCGTGACCACGCCGCCAACCAGGTCGCGTTCCCATCGGCGATCACCGACCACCGCGAGGGTCTTGGTTCCCTGCGGCGTCGACAGGCCCACGTTGACGCGCGTGGTGGGCTGCCCCTGCGGCGCGTAAGCGTAGCCATTGACGTAGACCTCACTGCGGGGTTTGGCGGCCTGCAGCTCCTGGTCGTACAGCAGGCTCGACTCTCCGTCCTTGCCGACGTAGACCGGCGCTGCCAATGGCGGCAGTTGCTCGGCGCTCGCTCGAGTCACGCCGCCCGGCAGGATGTCGAACGTGCCCTTGACCACGACGACCCAGTGCCGTTCACCGCGCTTGTCGATGACGATGCTGCGCTCGGCCGCGTAGGGTGTGGAATTTTCGACGAGCCACATGAGTACCTCACACCATCTCGACCTGGATGATCGGAAGCTTGGCGTGGAGTCCGATCAGGACGTTGATCAGGATGTCGTACGCGCCTTCGTGCGCGCCAGAGTCCACGAGATTGGCCGTCAGCGCGTTGTGGCGCACGACAAACCGGGGGTCGTCTTGGGGAACCAAGAATGACCGGCCGGGTGCCTGGTTCCAATCGCGGTAGCCCTGGACCGAACCGCAGTCGAGCCAGATTCCGACCGCGTCCGTCACGGTCTCGACGTCCGCAGGCGCAACGACCGCGGCGAATTCGACCACGAGTTCTACGGATTTCGAGGTGCGATCCTCGGCGAATGCGAACGGGATCCGCGGCCACACCGGTGGCAGGTCGTGGGGCCCGAACGCCGCCCGCGGCCCGGCTCCGGCGATGCGCACATCGATCGCACGGATGTTGCCGGCCAACAACGCGAGCATGTCGAAGAGTACCGTCAAGCCGCGGCAGTCGACGGCGATCCGATCGAAGCGCCACTGACTGCGCGCGCCGCTGGGCGTCGGCAACGGCAACGTCAGCGATGCAGTCGACAGCTCGGGAGCAATGCGATCGCCGCCGAGGCCACCGGCTGCCGCGAGCACGGCGAACGACTCGAACGCATAGCGCATTCGCGCCGCTTGCTCGTCATCGATCGGAGCCGCGAGATCGACGGTGACGATCGCCCCACCGCCGCTCTCGGGGTCGCCGTCGACCAGGACAGAAAACGGCCAGCCGCTGATGTTCACGGATCCATCCGTCCGAACCAACGGTTCTCTTTGTCGCGGTCGGCCGCGAAGCCGTTGACCCACCACTTGACGGTGCGGATCGGAACGATCGCCGCGTTGACCGCCGCGAGAAGGGCTCCCGCGGGCCCGGGTCGATTGACATCACAAGGGTCGGGAACCTTGCCCGCCTGCAGGACCACGCCGGTTCCGCACGGGTGGCGTGTAACCCCTGGGTCGATGCGCTCGACCGCACCAGGGTCCAGCCGCCCGATCGCGTCCGCGCTGAGAAACGTCAGCCACGCCGCCGTGTCGAGAGTCTTCTCGCTGCTCACACGATACCTCGCGTTGTCGCGCTGCCACACCCGCACGCCGTGAAAGCGCAGCCCGATCGCGAGCAGCGGCGCATACACGCCCTGGGCCTGTTCGTTGAACCACGCGACCTCGAAGCCCGGGCCCGCACCGGCGTGGGTGACTCCGAACTGCTCACAAAAACCGCCGAACCAGGCCACGACCGCATCGACGCCGACGGCCTCGACGTGATCGAGCGGAAACGTCATGTAGACATAGCCCGGATAGGCGTTGGCCACGAAGATCTCGAACGAGTACGCGTGACACTCCTCGGCCACGCCCTCGGCGGGGCCGGACTTGGCGACGTACCACTGGTAGGTGGTCTGAATGCTCGGCAGCGACAGCCCCTCGCGGACCTTGGCCAGGGCCTTGGGCGTGCCGAGCTTCGCCATGCGGCGCGAGTTTGCGTGGCCGTAGAACGTCGGCGTCTTGGCAGGCAACATCGCGAGCCAAGCGTCGAACGCCGCGCTCGCCTTCGCCGCCAGGCCAGCTTCGATGTAGAACGTGGCCACGAACGCCGGGCGCCCGACCACAAACGTGGTGTCGACGGAGGTGTGCGTGACGGGGGTGTCGGACCAGGCCATCTTTGGGGTCTCTAGTGGAGGATCGTGATCGTGGCGCCGCCACCGGTCGCCTGGCCGATCGCGGTATGCGCTGCGGACTGCGCGGGGCTCTGCCCGGGCGGAGAGTAGCCCGCCACCGCACTGCGGCGCTTGCTGCGGTGAGAAGGCGGACAGGCGAACTTGAAGTCGACGAGAGTCTTCTCTCCGCCGGGACCCAGCACCGCAGCGTCGGGGAAGATGTTGCCCCCCAGAGCCTTGCCGATCGCCGCGCTGATGGCGGCCCGCGTGGCGCCACCGGCACCTGCCGCGGTGACCGTCGTTGAGATGGCCTGTGAGATCAGTGCGTTGCGGTCCAGGCCCGTCGTCGCGGTGTTCACCGGAGTGTTCGCTTGGCCGGTCTGGGAGTCGAACGTCGGCCGCCGGTAGCTCTTCTCGCCTTCGAGCTGGGGATCGTCGCCCGAGTCTTGATGCTCCTTGATCTTCTCTTCGCAGCAGGCGTGCTTGTCCTGCCCGAGCTTCTGGCAGCTGCGCTTCTTCTGCTTGTTCTTGATCGCCTTGTCTTCTTCGGCCTGGATCTTCTCGTGGCAGGCCTTGGCGATCTCGTCGAGCTTGGTTGCGCCCGCAGGGACGGCCATGCCGGGGCTCTGCATCAAGACCGTCATCGGATCACATCGCGTTCTTCTTGTTGTTGGACATGACGTCGCCGAGCAACTGCACCGCCTTGCCTTCCATCTTGACGGTCACCGAACCCGGCCCCACGAACTCGGTGAGGTCCTGAACCGTCGCCGAGATGAGGCCGCCACCGGTGCCCTGGCTGGGGATGTCACCCATGCTCTTGAACGTCGCCCCCTGGATCGCGACCTTCTTGCCCTGCACCAGCACCTTCTCGGTGTAGCCCGAGGGCGAGTTCTCCGACTTGCCGATGTTCGGAAGCGGCGTGGGTACGAACGGGGCCGGTGGCCCGGGCATCTTGCAGACGTTCGGCATCACCGCCGCCTTGATGCCCTTGCTGCCCTCGGTGACCGGGGTCTTGGGCATGTTGACCATGACCGGGCCGCCACCGCCGCCACCGCCGCCACCACCGCCCGACGGGGCTTTCGACACCACCGCGCCCGTCGCGGGGTCCACTCCGAATTTTGTACCGACGGAGCCACCTCCGCCACTTCCGACAGGTGCCGCGGGGACCTTCCCAACGTCGGGAAAAGCCGCGACCGAGCCGAATTTATTGCCAGGAAACATCAGGCTGCCGTGGGTTCGAGGTGGAGAACGAGGGCGCCGCGTCGGCCGTTTTCGGAGCCACACCATACCATGGGCCAGGCCCCCGACGAGTGACCGCGCTGGTGGTGCATGATCGGCAAGATCGTCAGCAGTCCACCGGTGGCCGCGCCAGTGTTGCCCCAATTCGTCGCCGGGGCGACATAGTCGACCGCGTCGACGAACGCCGTCGCAGGCACGCGCAAGATCGCAAACGAAAACTCGTGCTCGCGGTAGCGGTCGCCATCGATGTCGCAGAACTGCTTGGTCACCCTGGTACCGGCCTGCCCCGCGGCCTCGCGCAGCGCCAGACCGAGGGCCTCGCCCACACAGATCGTCTCGGTGTGCATGCGGTTGGGTTCATGGGTCGTGACCACCGAGGCGATCCACGCCAGCGGTCGCAACCGGGCCTGCCGCGCAAACGTGGCGCTGCACACCGCGAGCATCGCCGCGCCTTCGCCGGGGGCAAAGCCCCAGCGGTTCCCGAGACTGCGCCCCCGCGCATCGAGGCCCTCGAGCAGATCGGGATCGATCCACGAGTCGACGCCGCCGACGATGCAGCATTCTAGGCGGCGGGCCGTGATCGCTTCGACAGCGCGTTGCAACGCCACGACGACCGCGGCTTGCCCCTCGGCGACCGCGGTGATCTGCGGCTGGCAACGATCGAGCAGTGCCGAGCCGATGCGCTGACACACCCGGCTGAGTTCTGCGGTGGACAAGCTCTCGCTGGCCTCGGGCAAGCCAATCATGATCGACAGCGGCATCGTCCGGGCATGCGGAATGCTCGGCAGTACGTCGTCGAGGGCGCCCAAGGCGAGCCCGACCATGCGATCCCTGCGTGTGGCACCCTCGAGCGTGGAGTCCATGGCCACCATGAACGGCTCGCCTTTGGCGTCGACCATGTAGGGGTGTTCGGCGATCCGAGTGATTCCGGCGCGGACCGCCGCCGCGGACGAGGCCGCCGTCAGCCCCAACGCAGTGCGGGCACCGACCCCCACGATGCACACGTTCATGGTTCCGGGACCCGACATCGGCTAGGAAATCCTCGCGTACGGGCGGGCTCCGTCAATGGACCGCGAGGGTGTTAGCGCAGCCAGATGCCCGCGCTGCTGGCCAGACAGCCCGCGCGTGGGGATCCGGAATTCACCGCGGGTGCGAACCGCTAGTTCGAGCGCCACGACATGCCGACGGCGCATCGTCGTCGACTCGAGGACCTCGGCGTAGCTGCCGGTCGACACCAGCGCGAGCCCTTCGCCGTAGCGCACGCGAGCATCGACGTGGGGCTTGGCTTCGGCCCAGGCGTACTCGAACCACGCGGCGACCGGCAGCGGCAGCGCCAGATCCTCAGCTGGCATCAGCACCGCGCCGTCCGGGTCGGCGGGCACCGGCCCGGTGATGTCCTCGTCGGTCACCGGTGGCTGGGCTTCGGTCGGCACCCAGTAGCGCGTGTCATCGCGGCGGACCCCGGTAATTCCGACGATCGCTTCAGCAGCGAGCCCCGCGAGCGTTTCGTCGCCGAGCAACGGCAACAGGTGCGGGACCGCATCGAGGCGTCCGGTGAAGCCCAACGCCCAGATCGCGCTGGGCCGGGTCGCGGCATCGACCAGACGCGCAGCGAGCAGCTCGACGGTGGTGACTTCACCGCCCAAGGCGACCGCGGTCATGCAAGCGCGCACGGTGTCGACGTCGGCGGGACGCCGAGCCGCCGCGACCTCGAGGGCGAACGCATGAGCGTGGGGCGATCCGTGCACCAGGGCCACCTGCATGGCAAGGCGTTGCACCGCGGGATCGGGATCACCAAGCGCGGGCTCGGCCAGCGCCAAGGCCACCGCACGAGGACACCACTGCGCGACGCCCAGCGCAGTGAGACGATCCGTCGGTTCGAGCGACCTGACCGCGCGCTTGAGCCAAGCGGTGGCTACCGCGCCAACGATGCCGCCACGAGCGGCAACCACTGGCAGCAGCGCGCTGCGTGCGATGTCATCCCCTGACTCGCATGCCGACAGCAGACGCGCGGACACATCGTGTCGCGGGGCCAGCCGCAGCGCGAGCACGATACCTTCGCGGGTCGGCCCCGGCTCGAGCGCGCGGAGGATCGAGATCACGCGATCGAGCGCAGCGGGATGGGGAGCTACCAGCAACGCCAGACAGGCGGCGGCGGTGCGCTCGGGTGTGCCGGCATCGGGCTCGAGCAGGGGCCACAGACGCTGCTCGGCGACCGCGTCGCCACCGACCGCGAGCCCATCGACGTGCGCAAGGAAGCGCGACTCGAGACCACGGGAGAGCCGCGTAAAGGTCGTCGTCGCGGAGTCGAACGCGTCGAGCATCGGCTCGAGCAGATACTCGGCGTCATCGAGATGCTCGTCGACGATATCCCAGCGGACAGTCTCGCGCGTGGTAACCATGACTGCTCGTGGATCCGCGGCGCGAACGTCAGTTGATCTGAACCGAGCCGCCGCGGATCCGGTTGACCCCGCGGGCTCGGGTCTCGACCTCGATCCCGCGGATGATCACGCGGCCGTTGCGGCGCAGTGTAATCGACGCCAGGCCGCACTGCAGGACGATCTCCTCGCGGCCCGCGATCACCACCCGGCTCCCGTCGACCTGCACCTCGAGCGGAACCGAGGGCGCGTGGTCCTGCAGCAACCCAATGATGATGGGCGACTCGCGGCGTCCGCCGTCGAAGGCGAGCAAGACCCCGCGGCCTGCGGCAATCGCAGCCAGCACGGACGGCTCGTCGAGCGCGATGATCGATCGCGCGGCGACTGGCGCCTCGCGACCGGGGAACGTGACCATCGCGCCGCGTTCTTGCTCCCATGCAACCAACGACCCGACCACATGGGCCGGTGGCGGACCGCCACCCAAGACCATCGGCCCACCGGTGCCACTGCGTTCGTCGCCGTCAGCCATCGCCGCCAGTCTCGCACAGACCTCCGCCGGCCGGCCAGCGTGGCGCGACGGATGAGGCCATCGGAGCTGGCCATCGGAGCTGGCCATCGGAGCTGGCCAGCTCCGATGGCCATCGGAGTTGGCCATCGGAGGTGGGCGCTACCCGTCGGTCTTGGGGCGCTCGGGGGACGGAAAACTCGGCCCCGGCGCTGATCGGCCGCCTCGAGCCCGCGTGTAAGGTCTCTCGCGACGATGGCGTTCAGCGCCACGGAGGTGCTCTGAGATGCCGTGTTCGATCCGCTGGTTCGCCCTCGCCCTCGCCCTCGGTGCCGCGACCGGCTGCAAGAAGAACGCTTCTTTCTCCGACGCGGGCCCCTCCCATACCGCGCTCCCTTCCGATGGCGGCGAGGCACCCCGGCTCGCCACCCGGGGCGACTTCAACCGCCCAAGCGACACTCGCCCCGGCGACGATGCTATCTCCGCCGGAGACGCCAGCCCGTCGTCGGCGCCGGCCTTCGACAGCGACGTTCGCAAGCCCAGCGAGGAGCGCGGCCTAGGCACCAGCTTCGGCGAGCAGCGGTTCAGCGCGGTGGTCGACGCACCATTTCGCCGAGCGAGCAACATCCCCGAGCTCGAGCTTGCGCTGTTCTACAACGACCTCGACGGCGTGCGCGCCGCGGCCGGGCAGCACGGCGGTGGCCGCGGTGATCTCGAATCACGGGTCACCAGCCCTGACGGCGTGGTCGCGTTGTCGCTCGTCGACGATTCGGGTCGCAGTTTTTCTGGGGCCCAGCTCGACGGCCGGCGCTATGCCATCGGCAACGACGGCGAGGCCTATCGCATCGGCGTCGAGAACCACAGCGGGGGACGCCTCGAAGTGGTCGCGTCGGTCGACGGACTCGACGTCATCGACGGCGACGACGCTGGCTTTCACAAGCGCGGCTACATCGTCGAGCCGTTCTCGAGCGTGGTGATCGATGGCTGGCGGACCTCGGGATCGACAGTGGCGGCGTTCCGCTTCTCCAGCATCGCCGATAGCTACGCCGATCGAACCGGACGCGCGCGCAACATCGGCGTCGTGGGTGCCGCGTTCTTCCGCGAGCAGGGCACGGTCGACTTTCACGACGTCCAACGCCGCCACGACGCCGATCCTTTCCCCGGCCGTTTCGCCCCACCGCCGCCGCCGCGCAGTTGGCGCTGACTCGCGGCGAAGCCCTCCGAGCCAACATTCGCTGCCACGCGGCGCAGCCTTGCGAACCCGCAAGGCCCGACCCTAGGATCCGACCAACGTGCCGACGTCGGAAGCAACCACTCGCGGGGTCGAGGTGCGTGTCGAGTCGCGCTACGTGCCCGAACAGTCCAACCCTGACCGCGGCGGATGGCTGTTCGCATACACCGTGTGCATCGCCAACCACGGTCGCGACACCGTGCAGCTCGTGAGTCGCCACTGGGTGATCACGGATGCGAACGGCGAGACCGAAGAGGTACGCGGTCCCGGCGTGATCGGTGCCCAGCCGGTGCTGCGCCCCGGTGAGTCGTTCGAGTACACCTCGGCGTGCCCACTGGGCACCGCCTTCGGCACGATGCACGGGACGTATCGGATGGTGACCGAAGGCGGCGAGCCGTTTGATGCCGAGATCGCCGCCTTCTCGTTGAGCACGCCGTTCGGACTGAACTGACGCCGTCGGCGCCGGCCCGCCGCCCGCAAGCGCCTTGGGTGGACGCCAACGCGACGACAACCCACAGTGACGCTCGGTGACGAAGCGGCCTACACTCGAGGTCGATGCGAGCGCGTCTCGGTGGCCTGCTCTGGATCGCGGCCTGCGCTGACGGCGGGCCTGCGGCAGCGCCGGCCGTCGACGTGGCCACGACATCGTCGGCCGACGCCGCCGACTCGGGAAGCTCTACGACCACCGATTCGGGCGACGACCCCGACGCTGCCGATCCGCGACCCGTCATTCGCCCCGATCGCTATGCGGCCACCGCGAACACGAGCCTCCGGGTGCGCGCCGCCAGCGGTGTGCTCGCCAACGACGACGGGCGCGACCTGCACGTGCTCGACCACGACACCGCGACCGTCGCCGGTGGCACGCTCTCCATCGCCACGGACGGCGCGTTGAGCTACACGCCGCCGCTCGACTTCGGCGGCTGCGATCGCGCCAGCTACGTGGTCGGCGGTCTCGACGACACGCTCGGCCCACCACGCCTTGGTGAGATCGTCTTCACTGTACGGCGGCGCGGCGCCCTGGCTTCGCCCATCGCGCTCACGCGTCTGACCGAGAGCAACGAAGCTCTCACGCTGCTCGGTGAAGCCGCTGGCCACCGCGCCGGCGAGGCGGTCACGATCGTCGGCGATATGGACGGCGATGGGCGGCCCGAGATCGCCATCGCAGCACCGCAAGCGAGCCCACGCGAGCGCGCGGGCGCCGGGCGAGTGTACGTGATGCCGGTCCCCGACCAACGCGGCACGCTCGACCTCGACGCCACCTCCGCGCTCACGATCGACGGCGATCTCGACGGCGCCCACATCGGCGAAACCCTCGCCCCGGCCGGCGATATCAACGGCGACGGCCTGGCTGATCTGTTGATCGCGGCCCCGCGCACCAACCTCGGCGGTGGGCCGCAGGGGGATCGCGTCGGCCGCGTGTTCGTCGTATTCGGTCGTCCTCGCTCGGGCGCGCTCGATCTTCGCCAGATCTTCGAGCCCGCATTCGGTCAAGCGTTCACCGGTGAGTTCATGGGCGATCACGCCGGCACGGCGATCGCTTCTGCGGGAGACCTCAATGGCGACGGAGCCGACGACCTCGTGATCGGCGCGCCGCTTTGGGGCCCCCAAGAGCAGCGTCCCGGACGGGTGTACGTGGTTTTCTCGCGGCCCGAGCCGGGTTCCTGGCGCTTCGATCAGATGCTCACCAGTGGCCACGCGATCGCACTGCAAGGCACGGGTGATGCTCAACTTGGTCGTGTGGTCGCCGGGGTCGGAGACCTCGACGGCGATGGTGATCGCGAGCTGGCGATCGGAGCGCCACTGTGGGATGGGGCCCGGGGCCGCGTGTGGATCGTCGACGGCCCAATCACCGACGGCGGAAGCATCGAGAGGCTCCTCGACCAGGGCCGCGCGCGTGTCATCGACGGCGAGGCCCAGGGCGACGCCTTCGGGGCCGCCATCGCTGCGCTGGGCGACCTCGATGGCGACCGGATCGACGATCTGGTCGTGGGGGCGCCCGGCTGGGCCGAGGGTCGCGGCCGTGCGTGGATTCTCGGTGGCCAGGCGACCCAACGCGCTGACACCTTGCTGCTCGGTGACGGAGTCGCCGCGATCGATGGCGACCAACCCGGTGACGCGTTCGGTGGCAACGTCGCCGCGGCCGGCGACATCGACGGCGATGGCCACGGCGACGTATGGATCGCCGGCGCTCACGCCAACGGTGGCGCCGGGCGCGTCGACGCCGTGTTCCTCGGCCCGAGCGACCGCCGAACCGAGCCCCGTGGCTTCACAATCCTGGGTTCCGCGAGCATGGCCAGCGGCCACGCGATCGTCGGTGGCTCTGATCTGGATGGCGATGGCGTCCCGGATGCCGTGCTCGGCTCGCCTGGCGCAGCCGAGCACGGGGGCTACAGCGGCCGTGCCGACATCGTGGCGGGCACCGCCGCAGTGTGCGATTGACGTCTGCTAGTCTCCCTACACCTTTGCCTCGCGGCGCCATGGCCGAGCACATCATTCCGCTGCTGGTCCCGTTCTTCATCCTCGGGATCATCATTGAAGCCATCGCCGCCCGGCGTCGCGGTGCTCGCGTCTACCATCTGCACACGATGGTCTCGGATCTCGGCACCGGGGTGACCTCGCAGGTCGGCGAGGTCTTCCTCAAGTTCACCGCCGTGCTGGCGTATTCGTGGGTCTTCGACCACTGGCGACTGGTCGAGTTTCCCGCGTCGAGTCCATGGCCGTGGGTGGTGGCCTTCTTCGGCATCGACTTCGCCTTTTATTGGTGGCATCGGTTCAGCCACGTCGTGAACTTCATGTGGGCGGTGCACGTGGTGCATCACCACAGCGAGGACTTCAACCTGTCCGTGGCCCTGCGCCAGCCGGCGTTCGAGCTCACCACCGCGTTCTTTTTCTACGTGCCGCTCGCGTTGCTCGGGGTTCCCGTCGACGTGTGGGTCACGATGTACGCGCTCAACCTTTTCTATCAGTTCTGGACCCACACCGAGCTGGTGCGGAGCATCGGTCCACTCGAGGCGGTCTTCAACACGCCGTCTCACCACCGCGTGCACCACGGTGTCAATCCCGAGTACCTCGACCGCAACTACGGCGGCGTGTTCATCCTCTGGGACAAGCTGTTCGGCACGTACCAGACCGAGCGGGCCCCGGTGGTGTTCGGCGTGACCAAGCCACTGCGCAACTTCAATCCGCTGTGGGCGAACCTCGAGTACTACGCGCAGCTCCTCCAGACCGCCGCAGGATTCCCCCGATGGGCCGACCGCTTGAAGCTCTGGTGGGCCCACCCCGGCTGGCGGCCCGCTGCGCTGGGCCCTGCCGGCGCCGCGAACGCAATCGACCGCGCGACCTACCAAAAATATGACCCCGGCACGCCGCCTGGGCTAAGACGCTATGTCTTGGTCCATTTCGGGATCGCCTTCGCAGGCAGCGGCGTCTACATGGCACTCGAACCCACCGCAGCGCGCGTCGACATGATCCTGCCCGGAATCGTGGTGCTGGCCAGCCTCGCAGCGCTCGCGGGGCTCGTGGAACGCAAGTCATGGGCCCCTGCGCTCGACACCGCGCGGCAGACCGCGACTGTGGGGCTGGTGGGCTGGTATGGGCAACTCCTCGAGCCCGCAGCGCTTGGGCTCGGCATCGCCGCAGCGCTCGCGCTCGGCTTCGGCGCGCTGCGGCTGTGGCTTCGCCCGCACGCTGCGTTTGCCGCGTGAATGCGACTCGAATGCACGATCTCATTGTCGTCAGCGATCTTCACATCGGCCGGGGCAAGAACCCCGAGTCCGGTCGTTACTACGAGCTCGAGGCGTTTTTCTACGACGATGACTTTCGCCGGTTCTGTGAGTGGCTGATCGCCGACAGCCGGGCGTCGGGCCGCGACTTCAAGCTGATCTTCAACGGCGACACCTTCGACCTGCTGCGGCTCGATCCGGTGCCGCTGCCCGAGGACATGGACGCGAGTGAAACCCGACGCCGATCGCGGCCCGAGCGTTCGACCTTTGCGCCGGTGCTCACCCCGTCGCGCGCCGGCGCCGAGCTGGCTCGCATCCTCGACGGGCACCCTCGCTTCTGCTCGGCGATTGCCAAGGTTCTTGCGGCCGGACACGACGTCATCGTGTTGCCCGGTAACCACGATATCGAGGTGCAGTGGGAACCGGTGCAGCAGGCGATGCGCGAGGCCCTGGTCGGCAGTGGCGACCTCGGCGACGCCGACTCCACCACGCAAGCGCTGGGCCACCTGCACTTCCTGCCGTGGTTCTATCACGAGCCTGGACGGGCCTGGATCGAGCACGGCTGCCAGTACGATCCGGAGAATGCATTTCGCTATCCGCTGCGGCGCGAGCTGGTTTCGCTGCCCGACGCCGTCCACGAAGCCGAGCTCGACAACCCGCTGGGGAACTTCTTTCAGCGCTACTTGTTCAACGCGTTCGGCCACATCACGTTCATCGTGCCGAGCACGCGGGCGAACGCGCGCTACCTCAAGTGGCTGTCGGTCAATGATCCAGCCCTGCTGCTGCGGGTCGTCCGCAGCCACTGGCGATTCTGGTGGCAGGTCGTCAAGCGCGTGCTCAAGTATCCGTCGCGAGCCCGCACGCGCATCGCCGAGAACCACGCGCGCGAGCTCGCCGAGCTCGCCGAGCAAAGCGGCTTGGGCGAGACTCTCTTCACGATCGACAAGCTCAAGGACACCCGAACAGACCTGGTCCAGGCGATCCGCGGGTTCGGCTGGCAGGCACTCAAGGCCAGCTTCGCCCTGCTGTTGGTCGGCGCGCTGGTGCTCGGCACGTGGTTTGCCGGCTACCACGCGATCAATCAGGTGACGCTGGGCTTCGTCGGCAAAGCGGCGCTGTTCCTGACCTTCAGCTTCCTGTTCTTGGTGATGCTGTTCGGCGCGCTGGCCTTCACCCTGCTGCGCGGCGGGGCCGCAGTGCCACCCGAACCGATGCGCCGGGCCGCGGCCGAGCTTGCGCGTTTGGTCGACGTCCCGGTCGTCAGCTTCGGACACAGCCACGATGAGGTGCTGTGGCGCAACATCGGCGTCGGCGACAAGTCCTCGTGGTATTTCAACACCGGTACCTGGATCGCGGTGTTCACCCACGACGTCTTGCTGCCGCGCGAGCGCGTCCAGTTCACATTTTTGCGCATCCGCGAGCGCCTCGGCGAGCTGCTGCACTGGAGTCCTGGGCGCAATGAGCCACTCCCGGTGATCCTTCTCGACGAAGAGCGTCCGCGGCGCGACGCGGCCCGGCCCGAGGCGCCCGACTAGTCGCTCCTCTCGAGGGCCGAAAACCGACGACTGTGGCCCGGCGCACAGCCGATCGGCTTGGCTGCGGCAACCCGTAGACATGATGCTGCACAGCTCCAAGTCTTGGCCGGCGCTGGGTTCGATGTTGCTCGCGGCGTGCGCTCCAACCGCCCGCGATGACGACCCCTCGCGCTTTCCCTTTGGCACCGAAGACGGTGGCGCCGACACCAGCGGGAGCAACCGCGACACCGATTGCGCGGCCGACGACGATGCGGCCGACAGCAGCGCCGGCGAAGCGGACAACGGGGCCCTGTTCGATGTCGGCGACGGCGACAACGGTGGCGCGCCCAACGGCACGTGCGGCTGCGGCGAGGCCTCCGAGGGCGTCTACCTGCTCGGCGCAGACGCATCCCTGTGGCGGTTCGATCCGCCCAGCCTGGTGTTCACGCCGCTGGGCAGCTTCGAGTGCCCGACCGCGGGGGCGATCAATTCGATGGCCGTCGACCGCCAGGGCCGGGCATGGATCAACTACGTCGATATCGACCTCAGCGATCTCTTTGATCCCCACGTCACCGGTGAGCTGTTCGTGGTCGATCTCGCGGCGCCAGAGCTCTGCACCGCCTCGGACTACGCCCCACCGGACTACCGCTTCGTTCAGGTCGGTATGGCGTTCGCCAGCAACGGCGAGCAGGACAGCTGCGACGAGTTGTTTCTCTACGAGGCCACGGACAGCGGCGCGGGTGCCCTGGGCCGGATCGATCGGGAGACGCTGTTGGTCTCCGAGCTTGGCGAGGTCGACTACGCCCGCGCCGAGCTGACCGGCACTGGGGATGGTCGGCTCTATGCCTTCGTGGACGACGGCGAGGCTCGCTTGGTGCGGTACGACACGGCCGACGCCAACGAGCTCGAGAACATCCCCCTGCCTGGCTTCGCCACGACCAGCGGATTCTCGTTCGCGTTCTGGGGTGGCGACGTGTGGTTCTTCACCGAGGCGAGCCCCGGCGCCGGCTACTCCCGCGTCACCCGGCTCGACCTCGATGGCTCGGACGGTGGCGGACTCACCTCCGTGGTCGACGCAGCGCCGGGATACTTCATCGGCGCGGGGGTCTCGACCTGCGCACCGCTCGAGCCGGTCGGCTAGCAGGCTGCTGAGAAACGCTCCGCGTTTTCAGCAGCCTGCTGTAACCCTCAGCACGCGTCGTAGACGTAGTCGCCGCTGCCGGGGGTGCTCAGATAGAGATCGCGCAAGACGATCGAGTGCCCGGGATAGTCCGCGCACCCCTGATCAAAGTCGCTCTGCCCATACTCGATCATCAGCACGGCATCGCCATAGACGCCGACATAGTCGCCACACTCCGAGTACACGCTGCACTCCTCGGCGACCGCGAAGTCCGTGCCCATTTCGGCAGCGCGATCGAGGATCTCGGTGGAGTTTTTCTGCGCGATCGCCAGGCCGACGTCGTGGGCCGCGGCGGTGAGCATCGCCATGTACTCCACCGCGTTGTCCTGCGACAGCAAGCCGTCGGACCGCGAGTAGGTGTCGAGGTTGTCGATCTCGACGGCTTGATAGCCGGCTTGGGCACAGCCCGCGATCCACTCACCCACGATGGCGGCCAGCCCCGCTCGTTTCTCGGGCGTGCTGGTGTCGAGCAGCATCTCGTCCCAGTCCGGATCGATGACCGGATCGCCGTTGCCATCCCGCAGAACCAGCTCGGGATGTTCGTCCAGCCAGAAGTCCACAGCATCGGGTTGGGCCTGGAATCCGTTCACATAACAGAGGTTGTAGAGACCCGCCGCGGGCGCCTCGGTGCGGTCACGCGAGACGATGGCGACGCCATCCGGCGGCGCATAGGCGCCCCCAAGCTGGTAGTCCAGACCCGCGTCGGGCGGTGGCAACTCGACCTCGCCGGCGCTCGTGGGGTCACCGCTGGGATCGGTCGGGTCGGTCGGGTCGGTCGGGTCGGTCGGGTCGGTCGGATCGGTCGGGTCGGTCGGATCGGTCGGGTCGGTCGGATCCGTCGCGCCGGTCGCGTCGGTGGCCGACGTATCATCCGCGGTCGCATCCGCACTCGCCGACGACGATGCGTCGCTGTCCGCGGTCCCCTCCCCCTGGGTGACGGTCGCCGATGAGCCAAGCGATGCCGAGCCGGACGTGGAGGACGAGTCCGAGTCGCCACAGCCGCAGCCAAACATCGCCAGGGTCGACAACAACTGCACACGTCTCATGTGGCGATCGTGGCACGAAATCGCCACGACGGGAACCCACCAGGCTCGTCGCCCGACAACCACCGGCCCGCTCGACTCGTAATATTTGGGCACCGCGTAGGCTGGATGCTCAGGCCCAGGCCAACAACCAGACCAACAAGCAGGCCAACAACCAGACCCACAAGGGGCTCGAGCGGCGGTAGCCCCGGCCCAAGAAACTTCTCAGCTTGTCGGGCACTGTCTCGATCTGCGAGCATCCAAGGCATGCGCCTTCCGATCCGTTGCCTGTCCATCGTCACACTCGTCGCGGGCTGCCCCTACGACCCGGCCACGCCGGAGTACGACGTCATCACCGACACCGACGGATCTTCGAGTGGCGCGGAGACGTTGAGCAGCACGATCAGTCCAACCGAGCCGACGACCGAAGGTCCTACGTCCCCATCGACGACCGCGGTCGATACCACCGATGCCGACACCACCGGCAACGCAGGGGTTTGCGGCGATGGCGAGATCGGCGGCGCTGAGGTCTGCGACGACGGCACCAATGACGGCAGCTACGGCGGCTGCATGCCCGGCTGCGCAGCGTTGGGTCCCTCGTGCGGCGACGAAGAGATCAACGGCGCCGAGGTCTGCGACGACGGCACCAACGACGGCAGCTACGGCGGATGCGCTGCCGGATGCAAGGACCTCGGTCCCTACTGCGGCGACGGCGACCTGCAGGAACCCGAGCTGTGTGACACCGGCGACAGCAACCAAGATGGGAGCGGCTGCAACGTCGACTGCGTGACCTCGGGCACCGTCGTCGGCACGTATTTGGTCGGCGGCCTGTCGTTTTGTGATGGGTCATTTGTGACCCCACCGGTGTTCCGCGCCGATGGCAATGCGTTGGTTTCTGCGAGCGGGTACTGCGAACAAGACTCGGTACTGTTGGCCGAGCTCTCGCCGGAGGTCGAGCTGGTGCAGGAGTTCGGCGATCTGCTGTTTCCGCAGACGCCGATGCGTGAGGCCACCCTGGCCGGTGACAACTGGTTGCTGGCGTCGTACGGCTGCACCTACGCAGTCACACCGATGGGCGAGCTCACCGAGGCCTGCGACCCGCGCATCGCCGGCGGCTCCGGGCTCGCCGCTCGGGACGACGGTAGCTACATCGCCCTGGACTACGAGGTGTTCGCTTCCTACCCCGCGGGTAGCCCGAGTGATGGTGACGTCGCCGATTGGCAGGTTACCGCGCCCGACAACGCCGTCTTCGACTACTCGTATTACGCCGCGGCGATCGGCCCCAGCGATTCGGCGATCGTGGTCGGCAGCCGCCGCCAGCTCGCGAACAATGCCTATCTCGGGTACCTCGTTCGGCACACCGCCGCCGGTAATGAGGTCGGAAGCCTCACGTATGCCGGCATCGAGCAACTCGAGCGAGTCGCAGTCGGATCGGGTGGTGACGTCGCAGTCTCCTCCGGGTACCCCGCGTACCGCGTGATGCGCTTGGGCGCGGATTTCAGCGAGACCTGGGGACTCGACTTGCCCTCGAATTCCGACGTGCTGATCGGTGTCGACTCGACCGGCGCCGTCGTGATGGGCTACGTCGACGCCGTCACCAACGGCGGTGTGTTGCGCAAGTGGACGGCCGACGGCGCGACCGAACTGTGGAGCATCGAGGTCGAATCCGCTGGCTACGGCGCGCGGCTGGCGATCGCGCCCGATGATTCGATCTGGATCGCGAGCGCGAGCGGTAATGGATTCGGCGTCGCGAGGATCTCGCCCTGACGTGTCCCGGGCGACCGCGCTCGATCGTGGCGTTCACCACCGTGCGCAAAAGCCCGTGATCGATCAAAGCGACCGAAACGGAACCGGCGATGCGCTCGCCGGCCCGGGATCGCCCTGGCACCTTCGCGCTCGCAGCCCTACGGTCTGACAGGTGCGACTCGCACCGCCGCCCCGCCTGGCCACGCTCGCGTTGCTCACCTCGCTCGCGGCTTGCACCGCCGATCCTCCACCGGCACCGGACCAAGGATGTGGTGATCGGGTCAGCCACGTGCGCAAGGTGCTCGGTCAGCGGTACGACGATGCCCAGGCACCCGAGGACGTCGCGGCCTGGGCCAAAGCCCTCTACCGGGACTTTCGCGCGAGCCCGGACATCAACAAACGCGCGGCCCTCCTCGACGCCGGTGTCGCTCGAACCATCGATGGCTGCTATGGACTCGCGGACGCGTTCCGCGAGGCGGCCAACGCTGCCCCGGGCAGTCGACGAGCGGCGATGACCAAGGCGATTCCCAATGCGCTGGAGTCATGCGGTTGTCGCGGGGTCGATGTCGAATCCCTCGGGTTTCTGCTGCGGCTGTCCCCGGCACCGTGACGCTTCCGCGCAGCCGTGCCGAGGCTTTCGTCACCTGGGCCCGTCACATCCTCGCGGGGTTTGACTCGGGCAGCCAAGGAGCCGGAACTCACCCATGCGCAGGCTCGTGGTCCTCGCCCTTGCGGCGAGCATGTTCATCGCGGCGACAGCCGTAGCGGCCGGCGTCACGACGACCGCTGCCTCCGCCAGGCCGGGCCAGGCCTCGTATCGCCTGACCATGGCGGTCACCATGATCGACGCAGGTGACGTCCACGACGGCCCCGGCAACACCCAGGACGAGATCTACTTCGCACTGACAGGTCTGACGAGGCTCGATGGCATCGCGAGCCTTCGCGGTC
>CANLQR010000050.1 GCA_947492135.1 Deltaproteobacteria bacterium
TGCCCGAGCTCTCCGCGGTCGTCATCGACGTCGCGCTCACCGACGGGCCCTCGCTCGCGCCCATCGTGCCCGCGGTGTCGGTCGCGCTCGCCGACGGGTCGGCGGTCGTCGGCACCGTGGTGATACCCGGCTCGCTGCCAGCGTCGCCAGAATCGCGACCATCGGAGCCGCCCCCGCACGCGGACACGAGTCCCGCAGTGATCGCGAGCGCCGCGGTCGGTGCCACAAGTGTGCGAAACGTCGTCTTCACCATGAGCACAGACCCCCGTCAGCAACAGTAGAGGCCCTTGGTCCTGGGTTCAATGACCGCGTGGCCGCGCGAGCGTGACGTGCGGCCGCCGATGATCGATCTGGTCGCGGCGAGCGAACGGGATTCCCCGCCGGAAAATGCCGCCGGCCGCAGGGCCAGGCTCGCGCCGCCGGCTCGTCGGCGACCCGTCCTCGGGTCTGCTGGTCGGCCCGCGCCCAAGTCACGAAAAATCCGGCGGTTTCACCCGACCGGACCGGGTGATCTTCCCCGGCGGGGGGCTTTTCGTGCAAACTGCGGCCTTGGCGAAGGCATACTCAAGCGGCAAACGCGAACGGGAAACTCGGCGCGACCAACACAACCAAGAGAAGCAGGCCCGCCTGCAGCGGAACCGGGACCTGCGCGCCCGCGGCATCGACCCGATGATCGGCGAGGCACCCGTGCGTGAACCCGAGGTCAACGTCGACGATATCTCGCCGAGCGGCACCGCGCCGCGCAGTGCGATCCGTCGTTCGATGCCGATGCGATTGTTCGTTGGCGGTCTGAGCTGGGATACCACCGACGCCGACTTGCGGACCGCGTTCGAGAAGTGTGGAGAGGTGAGCGAGGCGGTCGTCATTCTCGACCGTGCCACCGGCCGTTCGCGAGGGTTTGGTTTCGTGACCTACGCCGATGCGGCGGACGGTCAGAAAGCGACGCGTGAGCTGCACGGTGCCGAGCTCGACGGCCGCGCGATCAAGGTGTCGACCGCCGAGAGCCGCTGACGGCGCGTTCGAACCGCCCGCGTGGCAACCAGCGCGGGTGCGATTAGGACGACATCGCCACCAAACGCCCAGGGTTTTCGGTCGCGGCGGGTGGCGCCTCCATCCGACGTGGGCCACGCGTTAGGTTGTGCCCAACGTCGCCGTGCACGCCGGCATCCTGCGCATCACGGCCATCATGGCCATCATGGCCTCGCTGCCGTGGGGCCTGCAGTGGACGGATCTCGACGCCAGTGCAGCAGACCTGGCGTGTCCCGGCCTCGAGCAGGACGTCACGCCCGCCACTGCCGCAGCGGCGTTACCCGTCGGGCTGCTGTATCGCCGCGCGTTCTTCGGCGACGACAGCTTGGTCGCACCTTCGACCACGCTGTCTGGCGCGGTTGTGCGCGTCGATTCCGCGCAACCCGGACAGGGTGTGCGAATCGTCGCTGGCGCCGGAGCCACGCTGGAAGTCGCGCCCGAGGCGACGGTTGCCATGGGCGGCGCGAGTCGCATGCGCCTGGTGCTGGCCACCGCCTCCCCTGCACGCATCGAGCTCGAGCTTCATGACCCGGTGAGCCGAACCCGACTCTACCGATCCCTCGACGTGCCCGCCGGTGAGCAGACCCTCGATGTGCGGCTGGTCGACCTCCGCTACGACCGCGGCATCGTGCCGCGACTCGAGCGAACCCGGAGCTGGGGCGTGCGCTTCGTCGAGGGCGGCGAGGTCGAACTGCGGGCGTTCGAACTGTGGCGCGACCGCGACGACGACATGGTCGAGCGCGAGCTCGAGGCACTGCGCGACGACTTTGACGACCCCGCGGAGGTCTCGACCTATCGACGCGGGCCCTTCGCGCTACTCACCGACGCACCTCAACTCGCCCCTGCGCCGGTGTTCGACGCGCTCGACCGCATGCACGCCAACACCCGCGCGCTGCTCCCGAACATGCCCCCTACCAGCCGCGTCGTGCCGCTGCTCGTGTTCGCCGACGCTGCCGAGTACGTGCGTTTTTGGCGACGTTTTTCCGCGCGCGTCGGTGCCGACATCGGGCCCGGCGAGCAAGACGAGGGCCTGGCCTGGCTCGGGGTCGCCACGGCCTCGTGGTCATCGGCGTGGAGTCAGGTGCGTCCCACGTTCGTCCACGAAGCGCACCACGCCCTGCTCGAACGCAGCTATGGCTTGTCGGCCGGACGCAGCTGGTTGTTCGAGGGCCTCGCCATCCTCGAGCAGCTCGAGATCTCGGAGCAAGACCTCCGTCCCGTCTACCGCACAGGGTTGCGCCGTCGCGACATGATGACTGCGTTGCGCGAGCTCACCGACGGCAGCCCCATCGACACCGATCGCTACTGGCAAGTGGCGCTGCTCGCCCAGTGGCTGACCGCCGACTCCGGTCGACGTGCGGCCCTCGACGCCGCGCTGTGCGAGATGGCGGCGCGCGGAGACACCGACCTGCGTCCCGTCGCGAGTCGCTACTTCGGCGCCGAGTTCGACACTCTGTCGGTGGACTTCTGGTCCTGGGCTTGGCTCGCCCACAGCGCGTGACAAAGCGGGCTCGAAGACACGCGCACGAATCGCTCGTGCACCGATTTTTCGCCGCCGGTGACACGCGACCGACGGCGGCGACAGCGGCGAGCTGTCACGCGCTTGCATCGATGTGATCCACGGACATGCTTGAGAGCATACCCATGGAAGAAACACTTAGACGGATCTTGCTGCACGTGGGAGGCCCTAACTCCAGCGTGCTCATTCGGCGAGACAACTGGCGCTTCGTGGCCACGCTGATCACCCCAGCCTTTGAAGGCGTGCATGAACTCGAGCGCCAGGAGCGGGTCTGGGAGGCGCTCATCGACGGCCTGAGCGACACCGAAGCCGAGTTTCTCGAGTTCGTGTTCACCGAAGCGCCCAGCGAACTCGCGGCGTCCGGCTGACGCGAACCCGTCGTTCTCACGCGCGGGTCGTGGCCTGGGCAGCTTGATGCTACCTTGGGCGGGACGATGCTCGCGCTGCTCCTCGCTCCGGGTGAATTCGCCACGCCCACCGATCAGCTTCGCGACGCGATCATGGGGCTCGCCGGGATCACCGGGTGCCTGTTGTTCCCCATGCTCGGCGCGTGGATGCGCCTGCTGCTGCAGTACCTCGAGCGCGGTCGGCCTGGCATCACTCGAGCCCGACCCGTCAGCGGCCTGGGCTTTCTGCGGGCGATCGCTGCCACAGTCCTGATGCTGTTCTTCGCCTACACGATGCTCCGCGCCAGCGGCGATCTGCGCGAGATTCATACCGAGGCGCCGGTCTTCGGTAGCGCGCTCCAGGGGCTCGCCGTCGGCATCGGTGTCTGGGCGATCTACGCGCTGGGCATCTCGGCCCTGCGGCGCGCGACCAAGGACCGCCTCCGCGGTGAGCGACGTATGGGCAGGCTGCGTTAGGCGTCAGCGAACGAAGTGCCGGCGACAGCCTCTAGGCGGCCCCGCGCAGGCCTTGTGCCCGGCGGTGACGGCGATGGTGGTCGACTCGCGCGAGGGCTAGCGCAAGCCGGCGGCGCCGTGGCAGTCTCCGGTCCACATGGCAAACCCGCGCGTATATTTCGATCTCACCGCCGGCGACGAACCCATCGGCCGCGTCGTCATGGAGCTGTTCGCCGACACCGTGCCCAAGACCGCGGAGAACTTCCGCGCCTTGTGCACCGGTGAGCATGGCTACGGCTACAAGGGCAGCACGTTCCATCGCGTGATCACCGAGTTCATGTGCCAAGGCGGTGATTTCACCAACCACAACGGCACCGGCGGCAAGTCGATCTACGGCGGCAAGTTCCCCGACGAGAACTTCACCCTCAAGCACGAAGGGCCCGGCATCTTGTCGATGGCGAACTCGGGGCCCAACACCAACGGCTCGCAGTTCTTCATCACGACCGCCAAGACCGCATGGCTCGACGGCAAGCACGTCGTGTTCGGCAAGGTGGTCGAGGGCTACGAGGCGATCGCGAAGGCCGAGAGCTTCGGCTCCCGCGAAGGCCGGACGAGCAAGCGAATCGAGGTCGTCAGCTGCGGCGAGCTGCCGTAGCCGGCGCTAGGAGCCTGACCCCGTAAGGGGTCTGGCTCCTCCGTGCCCGCGCCCGCGCCCGCGCCCGCGCCCGCCCGCAACCGCGCCGGCTCACTACCCCGGCCACACCGCGTGCAGGATCGAGTACCCGCCGACGCGATGCTCGCTCACACTCGCACCCGCAGCTTCGAGCCCTCGGGTCGACACGCCTGGTCGCGACACCACCGCGAACGCTGATCCGCCAGGAGCCATCCACGGCCGCAGGCCGCCGAGCAGCGCGAGCAGCTCGTCCTGCGCGGCATGGGTCGGGGGATTGACGAGCGCGAGATCGACGCCGCCGAGCTGCACCCCTGCGAACGGCGACGTCGCGGGCAACCCGTCGTGCAGGACGACGTGGAGGCGAGCGCCAACTCCTGCCCCAGCCGCGTTGTCGGTCGCCAGCCGCGCGGCAACGACGTTGCTTTCGACCGCGAGCACGCAGGCCTCGGGGAACCGTCGCGCGGCCCAGATCCCCAGCGGCCCCAGGCCCGCGCACAGATCAATCACCGCGTTCGGCTGCACCTGCGTCGTGACGCTCCATGCGGCCACGTGCTCGAGCAGCGCCCGCGTGCCATCGTCCAAGGCACGGCGCGAGAACACCCCCGGTGCGCTCTGGAGGATCACGCCCGGCAGCGCCTCGTCGACGATCGTATGGCGAAGCTCGATGGCTTCGCGAGCGACCGCCTCGTCGAACACCGACTCGCGGACACTTCGCAGCAATCGGTAGCCGCTATCGCGTCCGACGGTGTCGACGTTGCCCAACAGCGCGACCATGAAGTCCGCAAGACTCTCGGCGCCCTTGGACTTGCGAACGCAGCACCACAACACCCCGTCGGGGCCCAGTGCGCGCGCACCGATCGCCAAACAGGCAAAACTGAAGTCCTTGCCCAGATGGGCCCGCGGCCATACCGCCGCGTGACGCATGGGCCCCAGCGTTGCGATGGCGCCAGCGTCGTCGGCGCGGATCGTACGGGCGCGGGCACCGACGGCTTCGCGGACATCGAGGATGAGTCGGACAGCCCGTCCGCGGAGTCCCGGAAGATCGCCGCAGTGCACCAGCAAGAGGCCCTCGGCGTCCACGCCTGCAAGCGCGCGTCCGAGCAACACACACCCTGGATCGTCCTCACGAAGCCCTTCGGTCACCGGCACATCATAGGCGTTCTTGGCATGACGCCACGCTCGGGCGCGATCGCGAACCTAGCGCCCCCTCACGAGGTCGCGTACCCTCCAAGGTATGATTGGGCGTGTTCGTTGGTCTCATGATGCTGGTCGTGCGCGACGCGAGCCGACCCGCTGGCTGCTCGCGGTGGGGCTCGTGGCGTGCGGCGACAGCCGTGAAGAGACCGGCGAGTCATTCACGAGTTTGACCACGACGTCACCGATGACGACCGCGACGACCGGCGTCGACGACGACGACTCGAGCACCGCACCGCCCGAGTACTTCGATCTCCCCGTCGCCGACCTGCCCATTGAAGAGTGTGCCGGCGAGACCATCCCGGCCACGCAGAAGCTCCGCGGCGCCCGCGTGGTGTTCGTCGCCGACAACTCGCCCAGCATGTACACCGAGACCGAAGAGGTCGAGGCCCAGCTCAACGGCTTCGCCCAGAGCGTCGTCGACAGCGGGATCGACGTCCGAGTCGCGCTGTTCAGTGCAGCCGCGACCGGTTACTACACGACCAACTATGTGCTCGAGGGGATCTGCATCGACGCGCCGCTCGGCAGCGGCCTGTGCCCGGAGCTACCCGACCCCAACGCCGTTGCGCAAGACACCAACGAGCCCGAGTTTCTCCACATCGATCAATACGTGAACAGCACCAATGCGATCCCCGTGATCATCGAGCAGCAGCCGCAGTGGGGACCGTTCACCATGGGTGCGGAGACGGTCCACTTCGTCATCATCAGCGACGACGACTCCAACCAACCGGTCAGCTACTTCATCGACCACTTCATCGAGGTCGAGCCCGATCGCGCCGCGATCGTTCACGCCGTGGTACCCACCAGCAACTGCCCGGAAGCCGCCCAGATCGGTCAGGTCTACATCGACCTCGCCGAGCTCACCGGTGGCGTCGTCGGCGACCTGTGCGATCAAGACTTCGTCTCGGTCTTCCAGGCGCTGGCCAACTCCGTGGTCCAGGAGGCCGAGCTGCCCTGCGAGTACGAGATCCCCTCGCCGCCCGATGGCAAGCCGTTTGATCCTGCCCAGGTCAACGTCGAGTTCAACGATGGGCTCGGCGGGGGCTTCGACGTCGGCTACGTCGAGTCGGCCGACGACTGCGAGAGCGTCGACCAGGGCTGGTACTACGACGATCCGGCGATGCCGACGACGATCATCGTGTGTCCGCAGACGTGTGTGGCGATCCAAGGGGTGATCGGCTCGGGCGTCAGCGTGGTCCTGGGCTGCGCAACGGTCCCCGCGGGCTGAGGGCCGCGGGCTCGGCCGCCCGCTCGATCCGTCGTTCGTGTAAGCCGGGTGGCGACCCGGCGTTGCCACGACTTGGTGATGGCAGATTCCGCATGGATGCTCGCAATCGCGCTCGCTGCGGCGAGCAGTTGTGGACGCACGGGCCTTGATCACAACGACGGTCGTCGGGGGTCCGGGGATGGCGGCTCGCACGACGATGCCTACCACGACGACGACGACGACGACGACGGAGCCCAGACCTGCCAGGAGGTCGATTTTCTGTTCGTGATCGACAACTCGAACAGCATGGCCGACAACCAGGACAAGCTCGCCGCCCAGTACGACGCGTTCATCGACGGGTTCGTCGCGACCGTGGATCGACTCGATAGCATCCACATCGGCGTGGTCACGACCGACGAGTACACCCACAACAGCGCCGCCTGCGGAGGGTTGGGTGGACTGGTGGTCGAGACCGGTGGCGCCCACTCCAGCGGCCGCGCGTGTGGACCCTACGCCGAGGGCCACAACTACATGACCGACGCCGACGACCTCGATGAGGCCTTCCGTTGTGCCGCCGATGTGGGCACCGATGGCTCCGGCAAGGAGGCGACGGTCACCGCGGGTATCGCTGCGATCTCCTCGCCGATGACCGACAGCGGACAGTGCAACGACGGTTTTGTCCGCGACGGTGCGCTGTTGGTGCTGGTGATCGTCACCGACGAGGACGCCGACCTCGATCCGCTTTTCGCGATTTCGGCACTCACCGAGGCCAAGGGGGGCAACGAGAACGACCTCGTGGTGGTCGCGCTCGCCAACGGCCCCGACAGTGGCTGCAAGATCGACGCCCATGGCCAGATCGCCTACGGCCTGGCGGATCTGATCGGATTGTTTCGCTACGGCTTTTTGGGGCCGATCTGCGCGCCTGACTACGGTGCCGTCTTCACCGACGCGGTCGCCGTGATCGAGGCTGCCTGTCCAGGGCGTTGAGTTCGTCGTCGCCGCGGCTGCCCGCGAGTCGACCGCCCTCGACGTCGAGTTCGGCCGACGCGTCGCCGCCACGACGGTAGGCCGCTGCATTCACCGACAACGCCCGGCCCGAAGCGAGTCCGAGGTTCTCGGCGATGAAGGCCGCGAGCGCCTCGCGGTGCGCAACGTCGGCCGGCTCGATGACCACCAGCGCCGACGCCGACGCACTCTCGCGCACCTCGGAAACCGCCTGGGCCAGCCGCTTCGCGACGGCATCGACCACGCCGACGCGGAAGGCCTCGTGCCACTTGCGCGACTTCTGGGCGCCGTGGGTCGCCGAGAGCCACTCGATGCGGCGCAAGAGCCACTGCCATAGCTCGAGCACCGCGGCTCGGTCTCGCGCTCGACCCACCAACACGATCGCCTCGCCGTCGGCGCGCGCCAACACGTAGGCAGCACATCGGTTGGCATCCGCGAGAGCGCCGGCGAGTGCCACCTTCCACGGGCGCATTCTTCGGCCTCGATCGAGCGGAGTCTCGCGCGCATCGACGATGGGTTCGGGGTCGGTGGCGATGCTGGATTGCGCCTCCAGCCACCCCTCGAGCCGATGGGTCTCGATCAGCGCCTGGGCTCGCGCGGCAGCGAGTGCGGCTTCGTGTGGGTTCGGCGAGGTCGCGAGCGCGAGCAGCTTGCGGACCTTGAGCAGGGCCGCCGGGATCGGTGGGCCGGTTGGCGAGCCGCCAACTTTGTCCCGCGCAGGATCGTCCGTCGAAGGCAACGGCGTCGAGCGTATCGCCGATCGGACGCAACGCCGACCGGGCGGAAGGGGGCGGAGGGGGCCGAAGGGGTTACGTCGAATCCGCGCACCCCGCGAGCCCCGACACCAAGCCCCGATACCTGGCCGCCAAACCAGGCCGCCAAACCAGGCCGGTAGACGCGCGACTCGGATCGGCGCCACACTGTTCGGAACCGTCGACCAACGCCTGGCGCCTGGCCTACGGACCATTCCCTGGAGTACTGCCATGCGTTTGAGAACCACCGTCTGGACCCTTGCCGTGCTCTCGGGGTGCGGCGCGAGCAACGACGGCGCCGCCGACTTCGGGAGCGCGAGTGCCGAGGACTCCACGGGTGCGATCACCAGCGCGAGCATCACCACCAGCGCGACCACGTCCGCGAGCGCGGGCAGCTCCGGCGCCACCGAGCCCGACCCGACGGCGACGACCGCCGACACCAGCGATGGCGGTGCGCTGTTCGACGTCGGCGCCGGCGAGACCGGCACCGTGGGTCGCGGCGAGTGTTGCGGCGACGCCGAGTGGAGCTACATCTGGATCGCCAACAGCTCGCAGAGCACCGTCAGCAAGATCAACACCCGAACGCTGATCGAAGAGGGCCGCTACTACACGCGCGCCACACCGGGCAATCCCTCACGCACGTCGGTGAGCGTCGACGGCCGCGCAGTCGTGGTCGCCAACCGATTCGGCGGTCTGACGAAGATCTGGGCGCGGCCCGAGAACTGTGCCGGTGCCAACACCTCCAACGGCGCTGCCGACATCAAGCCCTGGGGCACTGACGACTGCGTCGCCTGGCACACGCCGTTCCCGGAGGCCCGCAGCCAGCGCCCAGTCGCGTGGACCTCCGGTGTGCTCGACGAGGACACCTGTGAGTGGAATGAGCAGAAGATCTGGACCGCGGAGGGACGCGGCGGGGTGGTCGACTCGGGCATGTGCAGCGACACCGAGATCTGGGTGCATCGCCTCGATGGCGACACCGGCGCGGTCGAAGACAGCATCAACCTGCCCTACCCCTGCACGAACTTCGGGGTCTACGGCGGGGCGGTCGACTCCAACAACGATCTGTGGCTCACGCGGCTGTTCGAGGGCAATCCCGGGGCGCTGCTGATCGACCACGAGACCCTCGAGCACACCGAGATCGGGCCCTTCTACGGCTACGGCATCACCGTCGATCACAACGGCAGGATCTGGGGCGGCACCGGCGTGCCCGGTCGCTGGGATCCCGCCACGCAGACGTGGCATTCGATCATCGGCTCGATCCCAAACTCCGGCGTTGGGCTCGCCGAGGACCAACAAAACCGAATGTGGGTCGGCATCAACGGTGGCATGCAGGCGATCGACGTCGAGACCATGCTCTTGGGTGAGACCGTGATGTTCGCGGGCGAGAGCATCCAGTCCAAGGGCATGAGCGTCGATGTCGATGGTTACATCTGGGCGGTGCCCGACTCGCAGACCCGGGCCTACCGCGTCGACCCCAACGACCTCAGCTATGAGCAGATCGGCGGCCTCGTCGGTGCTTATACGTACTCGGACATGACAGGCGGGGCGCTCAACTCCGTGGCCTGCAACCCACCTGCGGGGTAAGCTGACCGCGGGGTGAGCCGACCGCCTCGAGCGTTCACCGCATCAGGCGATCGACGAGAATCGCCATCGCGCTGCGCACGGAGAGGTGATTGAAACCGGTGCCCGCATCGATCGGCGCGAGCCGGTGGTCGGCAGCGGCGAGCATCCGCGGGGCGAGACCCCAGGCCTTGCCCAGCACCAGGAGGATCGGCTCGCCACCGTGGAGCCGCTCGCGCAGCGCGACGAAGCCGAGCTCGCCGGGCGCCGAGGTGGCGCTGGTCACCACGACCGTCGGACGAACGCCGAGCTCTCGCACGTGCTCGGCGATGACAGCGTCGAGATCCGGCGCCCACGCCGTGCGCCCGAACTCGCCGCGGGCCTGGTCGCGCTCGTTCGCGGCAGTGCCGTGCCGGATCAGTCGCTCGACCAAGGCCTGCTGCGCCGGCACATGATTGACCACGAACAAGCGCCGCACCGCGTACGTCAGCGCCAGTCGCGAGCCGTCCATCACATCGAAGTGATCGACCGTCGAGGTGATCTCCTCGCCGAGCCGGTTGCATACCGGATGGTGCACCAGGGCAAGGGTGAGCTGAGGCGGCACGGACACTCGCGACGAGGCTAGCGTAGCGGAGCCCTCGAATCAGAATCTTCCGGACAAGCCCAGGGTTGCGCCGGTGCGCTGCAAGCCCGGCGAGAACGCGACGCGTGCGCGCTTGTACAGCCGCGCGTGTCGGCGATAGCGAAGGCCCCACGCGAGCAAGCGACGCGGTCGGCTGAGTCACTGCTACCCTCGACAGCACCATGGCTTCTCGACTGACCCCTCGCCCGTCCGTCCCCGCATGGCTCGAACTCGCGGCAGCTGCCGCGATGTTGACGACGGCAGCGTGTGGCAAGGATGACGAGGGTGGCAGTGCCAGCGGCAGCGGCAGCCTGACCGACGTGGCACCAACCGCAGGCCCGTGTGTGCACGACCCGAGCTCGCCTGGCTGCGACAGCAGCTCGTCGAGCGCGGGCGGATCGGTGTCGGCATCGATGACGACCGACGAGCCGCCCACGATCCCCTGCCTGCACGACTCCGACCCTTCGGACTGCGACACGACCAGCACGGGCGAGACCACCGCAGCCTCGGCCGACACGAGCGACGGCTCCGCCGATTCCTCGGGTAGTGATAGCAGCGGCACCACCGGTGCAACCGGTGGGTAGTCGGCCGTGAGCCTCGTCGACGACGATCGTCGCAACGACGTGCATCCTCAGTGGCGGCAATGGGCCCGCGACAACCTCGCGCGTGGGGCCACAACGGCCGAGGTGCGATCGGTGCTCGTGGCCGAAGGCGTCCCGGCACCGGCTGCGGAGGCTTTGATCGACGAACTCGTGCGCAGCCCCACCGACCCCGAGGCGCGGGCTTGGTGGCGGCGCGCCCAAGCGCTCGAACAGATGCTGCGGCTGCGTGGCGAGCTCCGCCGCGTCCAGCCGCGGGGTCGCGAGATCGAGCGCGGGCCGCTGCCGTCGCCCGCCGACTTCCTCGCGCGCCACTGGGTGCCCGGCGTACCGCTCGTCATCACCGACCTGGTCCCGCGCTGGCCCGCTTGGCACAGCTGGGATCCACACGCCTTGGACCAGCGGTTCGGCGACGTGATGATCACCGCCTGTGTCGGACGCGACCACGCGATCGATCCCGATCCGGACTGGCAGCCACTGTTGCACAAGCTCCGCTTTGGAACGCTCCTCGAACGCCTCTGGCGCAATGAAGGCGGCAACGACGTCTACATGATCGCCAAGAACGGCGGCTTCACCTGCGCCGGTCTGCGCGGGCTGCTGGACGACGTGCCGCTGCCGCCAGAGTTTTTCGGGCCCGAGCCGGTGCCGGCGCGCATGGGCCTGTGGATCGGACCGGCGGGCACGCACACGCCCTTGCATCACGACACCGACAACTCGATGTTCTGCCAGGTACGTGGCCGCAAGCGCTTCCGGCTCGCGCCACCGGAGTCACTGGCGCTGCTCGATGGTTCGCGGGGCGTCTACAGCCAGTGGGACCCACGCGATGCCGAGGGCCTCGCACAGGGACCAGAGCCGCTGTTGGAGCTCGAGATTGCCGCCGGCGAGACGCTGTTCTTGCCCGCGGGCTGGTGGCACCAGGTCGACGCCCTCGAGCCCAGCATCAGCGTGACGGTGCTCGAGTTCGCGTGGCCCAACGACTTTCGCTGGTACCGCCCGGGCAGCTGGCTGCGCGGGAGCGTTGGTTTCGGCGAGTGACGACCGGGCGGGCTTTCACTTGGTGCGGAAGGCGTCCTGCATGACGTCGCGAGAAAGTGCTTCCATCAGGTTCTCCGGCGGGGTTCGCTACCGCGAGCCTATCGGGATTGTTCCTCAGCCGGGCAAGAACCTGCGCCTACAGGCAGGCCTGCTGGACCTCATCAACCATGATGCAGTCGAGCCCCGCAGGGCATTGGAGGTCTTGGTCGCAGACCGCCAGACAAGCCGAGAACGTCGAGCGGATGACGCACAGGCTGGGCTCGGCCATGTCGGCGCAGTCGGCGCAGTCGGTATCGCTATCGCACCTCGGCCAGCACTGGTTGGTGTCGTTTGCTCTCACCATCACACAGGTGTCCCCCGCGGGGCAGTCATCGTCGCTGCTGCAGCCCGTTGGGCAGCCACCGTCGGGACAGTCGGTGCACCCTTGGGGGTCGAGGACACAATCCACGCAGCCCAACGCGCCGAAGGGGAGACCAAACGAGGCGCAGGTTTGGTCGTTGAAGTTGTCAGCATCGCATTGCTCGGCGGGCCCCAGCACACCATCCCCGCACTCGTGCAACTGGCAGTCGAGACGACACTCGCTCGCCGGTCCGTTGGACTCGCCGAGGTCGCAGGCCTCACCCGCTTCGACCACACCATTGCCGCACGTCGACGAGTTGCCGTCGTCGCTGCCGTGGCCGGTATCCGCCGCGGTCGACGCGGTGGCCTCCACCCCGCCTTCCAAACTCGCAGCGCTCACCGAGCTCACCGTCGTCGACGTGGCGTCGGTCCCCGCGACGCTGGTGGACCCATCCGTCGGCACTTCGACGCACTCGTCTGCGAACCCCGATGGCGCCCGCGCGCCATAGCGCTGGCCGCTGTCGCACTGCGGGTCGGCGAAACTGCACGAACCGCTGGGCTGGCAGATGCCCTGCTCATCGGCATTGATGCAGTCCGTCGAGGACCCGCACTCGAATATCCCCGCACCGCAAGCAGAGGAGCCACCGACGACGGCACCCAGGCCGAGGCCCAAGCCCCAGATCCGGATCCAGATCCGGACGACTCCGCGCCAGCAAGTCTCCATCATCTCCCACAGTAACACGAGTGCGCAGCGACCATCGCGGCGCAGGCACGAAGACGACTATCGCTGCGCCCCGGACTCGGCGTGGTTGGCCGACCAACCGGCACAGGGCGCGCACGGCTTCGCCAGGCGCATCGAGGGCGGCTGTGGCCCTGGAGACTTCAGCTGCGAGGTGGCGTTGGTCGACGGCCTCGCGGTCGACGTGCTCGACGCACAGGCCGTGTCGTCCGCCGGCACCCGCTGCGAGGGGACAGGTTTTCTCTCGAATCCCGAGGCCGAGGCGCTGGCCGGTGTGACCGCACGGTCGACGGTGACCACCGACGACGAGGGACGCTTCGCGATCGAGCTACCACCGGGGGACTACTGCCTGCGAACCCTCGATCCCGTCGTCGGTGAGTGGATCGGGTTCGACCTCGAGGTGGAGCCCAACACCCAGACCCTCATCGAACTCGAGTTCGATCACGGCGCGTACTGAAGAGCGCCCGTAGCCGCAATCAGGGCACCAGCAAAACCTTGCCGATCGCTTTGCGGTCGTGGATGAAGTGGTGGGCGCTGGCGGCCTCGTCGAAGCTGAAGGTCTTGTCGACCCGCGGTGAGATCTTGCCGGCCTCCCACAGGGCGAGCAGGGCCGCAAACTGCGGGCGCAGCAGGTCGAGGCGACCGAACAGATGACCCATGTTGCAGCCGCCGACGGTGCGGTTGTCGTTCATCAGATCGATCGGGTTGTACTTCTTGATCTGGATCACCTGCAACAGCGCGTTGACGAGGCTGCGGGTCTTGCCGGAGGCGGCCGACGACATGCCAAAGCAGACCAGCCGCCCGGCGGGGCCGAGCAGGTCGTAGCCGCGTTTCCACGATGGGCCACCGACCGCATCGAGCACCAGGTCGAGGCCACGATCACCGGCCACTGCGCGCACCGCCGCTGCGTAGTCGGCTCCGGAGTCGATCGGGTGGTCGCAGCCCTGCTCGCGCAAGAACGCGTGCTTGCTGGGTGAAGCGGTGCCGTAGATGACACAGTTGCGGGTCTTGGCCAGCTGGATCGCCGCGAGTCCGACGCCGCCGGCGGCCGAGTGCACCAGCACGTGCGAGCCCTCGCGGAGGTTGCCGGTGAACATCATCATGTAGTACGCGGTCAAGTACACCACCGGCAGCGCCGCGGCCTGCTCGAAGCTCATGTCGGTGGGGATCGCGAAGGTCTGCAGCGCGGGGATCACCAGGGTGTCGCTGTAGCCACCGAACTTGGGCATGCCGAACACGCGATCGCCGACTGCAAACTCGGTGACTGCTGCACCGACCTGATCGACCTCGCCGGCGACCTCGTAGCCGACCACGCACGGCACCGGCGGCGCGTCGGGATACAGCCCCAGCCGCGCCATCAGATCGGCGAAGTTGATGCCCGCAGCGCGAACGCGGATCCGGACCTCGCCCGCACCAACTTGTGGATCGGCGGCCTCCCGAACCTCGAGAACCTCAGGCGGGCCGGCTTTGGTGATCCAAACTTGGCGCATGTCGGCGGCATGCTACGCGATGCCGCCCTACCCCGCCCCTCGCCGTCGTTTCGTGGGCCGCAAACCGCGAGACTGGTCGATCGCAGGCCAAGCGTGCGAGAGTCGTCTCATCGTGAACCCGCGTTCGATCGGCGTCGCCATTGGGTCCGCTCTTGCGGGTGGGCTGCTGTTGTTTTTGTTGGTGCGGCAATCTCCGACGGTTCCGCCCACGACGCCCCAGCCCAACGCGGCGCCCACGGCTGCCAAGGCACCGAACGATCCGCGGCCCAACCCGTTCGAGGCGCGCGACCGCACGCGCGATGACGACGACGCGACCGAACGCCCGACGGCGCCAGCGCAGGCCCTCGCTGGGGTCCCGACGCCGCCCGCACCCGAGCGCCGCGAGGATCCCGAAGCACCGCCCGCCGCCGCGCCACCGCTGCCGCCCCCCTCGCCGACCGTCGAGGTCGCGATGGCACAGGCGAACGCGGCCGCGAAGGCAGCCGTCGACAAGGCGCAACCCAAGCTGCGTCGGGAATGCTGGGACACACTGTCCAATCGACCCGACGCGGCTCAGGTCGAATTCTCGCTCTCGTACGACGCGGACGGCAACGTGATCGCCAGCGCCGTCCAGCAAGGGCGCGAGAACTACAACGCGGAACTCGGCACGTGCTTGGGCAAGCAGGCCACCGCGTTGAAGATCGAGGCACCGGGCGAACCGGTGAGCCTCAACGTCGCGGTCGATTTTCCCTGAGCTGCTCAGTCCGTCGCCCAGAGCACGGCAGCCTCGAACAGCGTCAATCCGTCGTCGAGAATCGTGGTTGGTCCTGCACCCTGATCGGCGTCGTAGCCGAGGCCGACCCTGCGGCGCGGTGCGACGAAGCCATTGAACATCGCCGCATCCCGCTCGAACGCGAAGTCGATGATCGCAGCGGCGTTGCCCGGCACGCTCGCGATGGCGATCGCACCCGCGGGCGGGGTCGTGAAGAACGTCCCCGCCGATCCACCTTGGACGAGGTCGACGGTGCCGACCAAACCACCCGCAAGCGGGTCGGCAGGCGCCAGGATGTCCGCGGTGTCGGCGTTCGACACGGTCCCTTGCGGAGCCATGCCCATCTCGTCCCACACCAAGCCCTCGAGACAGATCGTCGGCACCAACGCGTTTTGGTAGGCACCGAGAATGTCGGTGGACTGCGCCGTTTCAGACACCACGACCAAGGTAAACCCGTTGGCATCCTCGAGCTGCGCCTCGGTGTCGCCCACGTAGGTGATCACAAAACCGAGGTCGTCCAAGACGCTGGAGAGACCCTGATCATAGGTGTTGTCGTTGGTCCCATCTTGGGTGACCAGCAGCACGCACGGCGGGGCCCCGTCTTCGTCGCAATCGCTGCCCGCGGCGACGCCGTTGGGGGGCGTGTCATCCCCCCAGCCGTCCCCGTCTTCGTCTTTCGTGCAGGCGTCTTGGGCCTCGTTTTCGGCAGCGCCGGGAAACGTCTGCGCCGCGGTGGGCGAGTCGTCGTCGCAGTCGGAACCCGCGATGGTGCCCGCGGCGTCGGGGTCGTCGTCGCCCCAGTCGTCGCCGTCCTTGTCCTCCATGCACGCGACCGGATCGTCGTTCGGCGCAGCACCCGGAAACGCATCGGGGTTGCCGTCGTCGCAATCGTCGCTGTTGTCGACCGTGCCCGCGGGGGGGTCGTCTTTCGGATCGACCATCACGCAGTCGTCCGGGTCACCAAAACCATCGGCGTCGGAGTCCGTGCACCACAGGGGATTGCCATGACACGTCCCGTCGGGGTCGCAGTTGTCCGAGACGCAGTCTTCGTCGACGAGGCAGGTCTCACCGATGTCGCAGGTCGGGCCGCACGACCCGCCGCAGTCGACATCTGTCTCGTCGCCGTCCTGCACACCGTTGCCGCAACCATCGCCCGCGGTCGTGTCGGTCGCGCTGTCGGTCGCCGTCGCGCTGTCGGTGTCGGTCGCGCTGTCGGTCGCCGTCGCGCTGTCGGTGTCCGTCGCGCTGTCGGTCGCCGACGCGCTGTCGGTCACCGTCGCGCTGTCGGTGTCCGTCGCGCTGTTGCTGTTGCTGTTGCTGTTGCTCGCGCTGTTGCTGTTGCTCGCGCTGTCGGTGTCCGTCGCGCTATTGCTGTCGGTCTGGGTCTGCGAGCCGCTGCCCGACTCCTCTCCAGTCCCGCTGGCCAGCGCCGGGCAGTCGGCCGCGTTGCTAGCGTCCTGCACCAGACCGTCATCGATGCATGGGTCAGTACATGCGCCGAGCCCTGCGGTGCCGAGCGTCAAAACGAGGGAATGGATCGAAGCGCGATTCATGTTGGTCCTGGGTCGTCGCAAGCCTGCACTCGACTGTATCTCGATCACTGCCCCGTCGGCACCCGAAGACCACGTCGCTCCGCCCGAACCCCACGTCGTGCTGGTTGTTCGACTGCGGCGCGCCCGCCACCCGATCATCGACCCCATCACCGCGGCCAAGCCGCGATGATCCAGCGGCACACCGCTGGGCTACACTTCGCGTCACCCATGACCTCGTTGCCGCGGACCACGTGCGTCGCCCTATCGCTCCTGGCCATGCTCGACGGCTGCACGTCGCCGGCGCCGGCGCCAGCGAAGGCCGCGCCGGCCGAGGCCCAGGACACTGCAAGCAAGGCGGGGCCAGACCGCAAGGCCAAACCCGAGCCCATGCCCACCACCGCGGCGCAACCGACCGCGGCTGTCAAAGCCCCGGCCGACGGCCGCGTGTGGAACTTCGACGACGGCCTGGTGCGCTCGGTCGCCCGCGGATTCGCGCCCAAGCAGACCGGCGAGACGGTCGATCCCGCGGCGATCTGGGCCATCGTCGCGGAGGAAGGCACGCCGTCTGGAGGCAACGCTTTCGGTGTCATCCAAACCGTGGGCACCAACAAGACCTTCAACGTCGCACTCGCCGAGGGCACCGCGTACAAGGACTTCGAGCTCGGCGTCATGCTGCGCGCGGTTTCGGGGGTGAACAACCGGGGCGGCGGCCTGGTGTTCCGCGCCAAGGGCGAGCACGACTACTACGTCGCCCGGTGGAACCCGGTCGAGGACAATTTCCGGCTCTACGCCCTGCTCGGTGGCGCGCGCGTCGACATCGCCTCGGCCCCGCTCGAGCTCGATCCCGATCCCGCCGCGTGGCATCACCTACGCGTCGTCGTCCACGGAGATACGATCGAGTGCTTCGTCGACGATGCGTCGATCGTGCGCGCCTCCGACAAGGCACTGCCCGAGGCCGGGATGATCGGGCTGTGGACCAAGGGCGATGCCGCGACCCTCTTCGACGACCTCGTCATCGACCCTGAGTGACGCGGCGCATCGTCGCTAACTGATGGCTTGGAGCTTCTCCGGGTGATCAGCAGCCCAGCTACGATCGACCGCCCGCATCACCGACGGATACACGACCAGATGCCGAAACGGTCCGATCACGCCCATGTACAGCCGACCGAACAGGCCGCGGGGTTTTACGTACACCGCCATCTGCGGCGCGAACGTTCCATCGTCGAGCGCGATCCAGCCCAGGTGCATGAGCGCGTGGACCGTGCTGTTCGAGATTTCTGTCAGAGACTCGTGGTCATCCTCATACACCGGATAGAACGCCGCGTCAGACCGCGGCGCGGTACGATCGACGCCGCCCGATAGCCGCACGGCGAGCGAGTGCTCGACGCAGCCGGGGATCGGCAGCGGCACGCGCTCGCGATCCCAGCGGAACAGCTTGCCCAGGCCGGTGCGCACGCCGAACAGCGCCCGGGTCGTCCAGTTGGTCTGTGCGACCACTCGATCCATCCCCGCCATCGCGCGCACGAACTCGGGAAAGTCCGCCGCACGGCCGCGCGTGCCGAAGCGCCAGACGTCGAGCAGCTCGAAGTCGGGAGCAAGCGCGTGAACACGCCACGGGTGGGCGAGATGCTCGGGGAGGGAAATGCGGACGGGCTCGATCACGATGGGTGCGGCGCCACTCTACCAACACCTCCTCTACTTCTGGACGACGGTGAAAGAGGGCGGCGTCACCGCGGCGGCCCGCAAGCTGCGTCTGGCGCAGCCCACCATCAGCGGGCAGCTGCGCGAACTCGAGAACCAGCTCGAGGTTCCGCTCTTCGAGCGTGTCGGCAGGCAGCTGCGTCTGACCCCCATGGGTCGCCGCATCTTCGAGCACGCGGATGAGTTGTTCGCCATCGGCGACGAGATTCTCGCGCTTGCGGCGGGCCGGGATAGCACGCGCGGGACTCGACTGATTGTCGGCTGCGCGGACGTGATGCCCAAGCTGGTGGCGTACCGTTTGCTCGCGCCCGTGCTGATCGGGCCGGACTCGCCCTACCTCCGCGACCCCCGGTACCGGCTCGACGTGCTCAAGCTGCTGCAGATCGACGCGTGGCTCGAGGCCAATGAGCTCCGACCTCACGTCGTGGGCGAGTTCGACGACAGCGCGCTGCTCAAGTCCTTCGCCCACGGCGGAGTCGGGGGCTTTTTCGCGCCGTTGGTCGTGCAAGAACGGCTCAAGTCGGCCTACGGCGCGCAGCTGGTGGGGCCCTGCGCTGGGCTGCGCGATCGGTACTACGCGATCAGCCTCGAGCGAAGGGCGACGTGTACGACGAGGGCGAGCCCGAGGTGCTGACCAAGATGCGTGACATGGTCGCCGAGGTCGAGCGCAACACGAATCACCCGTGGCACAACCTGCTCGGGGATCTGACGAATCACGCCTTCAGCCCGTCGTTCTGAGGCGGGCCCCGGGTGGCATCTTTGCCACCCTGCTGGCAACACGCGGCTACTCGCCGGGCAACCCGGCGAGCCAAGCCGCGATGGGCTCGCGGTGTGCGGACCATCCCGCTCCCGCTTTCGCGAACGCGTCCATGGCCGCCCGCGCCAGCCCGCGAGCATGGCTGCGCGCGGCCGCGTCGCCTCCCGCAACCAGACAGCGCGCCAACAAGAAGCTCACTTCGGCGACGGTGGTATCGCGTGGCGTTGCCGTGGCGCGGGCAATCTCGAGCGCACGTGAGGCCGCGGCGACGGCCGCCGGATAGTCAGCCATCGCGAGTTCGAGTTCGGCAAGTCCCGCCCAGGCACGGCCGATCTCGGCGTCCCCGTCGCCCATCGCCGCGGTGCGGAGTTCGATCGCGCGCGCGAAGTGAGCACGCGCCCCGATGAACTCCGCTCGCCGCGTCGCTGCCAACCCGTAGCCGATCTCGAATTCGCTCAGCCCCGGGTGTTCAGGCCCTAGCGCGACCAGTGCGATCGAAAGCGCGTCCTTGGCGTGGGTGAAGGCCTCGGCATCATGCGCGAGTTCCAGCTCGATCGCCGAGAGCATCGAGAGGCTGCGCGCCGTACTCTCCCCTCGCTCGTCCTCGCGACGTGCGATCCCCAGGGCCCGCTGCGCGTACCCGAGCGCCTCGTCCGGTCGCCGCCGCGACAAACCGCTCCACGCCAACATCCGCAGCGCCGGCGCGAGGGTGGGAGGATCGGGACCAAAGTTCTCCTCCAAGATCGCGAGTGCGAGCAGGTGCTCGTTGCGCCCGGCCTCGAGCTCACCGAGTTCCGCAAGCGCGCTGCCCACGTTGAAAATCGCGCTGGCAACGCCCGGGTGGCGCGGTCCGAGGACGCGCAGCAGAATCTCCGCCGCGCCACGAAATCGAACGAGTGCTTCGTCGTAGCGCCCCCGGGCCGCCGCGATTCCGCCGAGATTGGCATACGCACTGGCAAGCAGCACGGTGTTCCGGCCATCGTCGGACACCGCGATGGCCGCCTCATTCGCCGCCACTGCCTCGTCGTAGTGCCCGCTCTTCTGAAAGAAGCCGGCCGTTGCAACCGCGAGCTGGACCTCGAGATAGGTATCGCCTCCGAGCGCCGAGATGAGCGCAGCACAGTGCTTGCGCCACTGTTCGACCCGCGCGAGCCCACCGGGTGTCCCGGGTTCCCACAGCTCGATCAAGCCCAGGGTCGCCATTGCGGCGACCTGGTCGTGCTGCACCGCGAGGGCCGCGCTCAGCACGTCGTGATAACTCTGCTCCACTGCGCTGTCGGCCAACCACTGCTGGACCGCTGCAATCGCGAGCAGCGCCTCTGCGCTGGTCCAGGCATCGCCGACCCGACGCGCCTGGTCGAGTGTCGCACGCGCGACCGCCATCGCTTCGGTGTACTTGGCCGTGTCGACCAGGGTCTCGGCGCGCAGGATCGACTCGTCGAGCTGCCCGCGGACCTCAGCGGCGATGCCGGATCGGGCGGCGTCGCGTCGCGCGAGTCGCTCATCGTCGACGCATTGCGCGGGCGTTCCGAGCCCCCCCAGCACCGACGACACCCGCAGCACGGTCTGGGCATCCGCAGTGCGCAGCGCTTCGAGCAGCGTCGTGGCCTTGCCGAGCTGCCGTTCGAGACACGTCACGCGCAGGTCCAGCGTCTGCGGCGCCATCGTCTCGTCCTGCCCAGCGCGACAGACCTCGAGCTGCGCCGCAAGCCAGGTCTTGGCAAACCCATCGACGCTGCTCGTGGCGAGAACCACTGCGTCGGCGGCGGCCGGTTCACCGGTTGCGAGAAACGCGGTGCTGATCTCCTCGCGCACCGTCGCATTCCACACCGCGTCGATTCGCTCGCCCACCCGATCGCAGTAGGTCGCTGCAGCAGGCTGGGCTCGCCACGACTGCACCGCGAGCAGGACCCCCAGCGCGACCACACCGCCGCCGATCGCCAGCGTCCACCGGTCCCGCCGACGAGGGTCGAGCGCGGCGAGTAGCGCAGGCATGTCCGGATAGCGGCTCGGGGCGTCAGCGCCCAAGCCACCGAGCACCACGCGGCGCAACCATCGGGGCGGGTGGCGACGCGACGTTGGCACCCGGTGCGGTCGGTCCCCCGCCGCATCCTCGGTTGCCCCATCCGCAGCCGGGTCGTCAGGCCAAAGCGCCGCCAACATCACGCGGCAGAAACCGACGCGATCGCCAGACGCGCCGCGCTCGCCACCACTGACGGGATTGGCGAGCGCCATGCCAAAATCCGTGACGACGACCCGACCGTCCGCCGCGAGAAGCACATTCTCGGCCTTGAAATCGAGATGCAAGATACCAGCGTGGTGCGCTGCCGCGAGGCCTTCGCCCGCTTCGCGCTGTACCGCGACGACCTCGCGCCAGGGTCGATCCGCCTGCAGCCAGCGCCGCAGCGTGGGCCCGTCGATGAGTTCCATGGCGATGAACAGCCGCTCTCCGATGCTCCCCACGTCGTGAATCGTCACCACGCTGCGGTGGACGAGCCGCGCCGTGGATTGGGCTTGGCGAAGCCGCGCATCACGACCGTCGGGGTCACGCCGCGCCACCGCGGCGTGGACGATCTTGATCGCCACCGCACGATCGAGTTCGGTGTCTCTCGCGGCGTAGACCACACCCGTGGTCCCGCGTCCGATGACGCGGCCGAGGATGTAGCGGCCTACCCACGTCCCCGCCTCCAACAGGTCGGTCTCGCTGGCCCGGTTCACATCTTGGCGAGCTCGCAGGCGAGCCACTCGCCGAGTTGTTTTCGCTCTTCGACGGTCGGCGTGGGTCCGCCGATCGGCATGAGTTCATTGGTCGCGCCGGGGCCCGCCGCTGCCTTGGCGTCGACGTGATCCGCGACCGCGAGCACGCCGTCGAGGGAATCGAAGTCGTGGTAGAGCGAAGCACCGTTGCGGGCATCACCGGTGAGCGTCGAGCTGTGGCATCGCGTGCAGTAGCTCTCCATGAAGCCCTTGCCGAAGCTCTCGTACGTGAGCGTCGAGTCGGGCGGGCACGCCGACGCGGTGGGTGGGCCGAACTCGATCTCCGTCCCGCAGCTCTCGGCGCCGTGCTCTCCCGCCCCGTCGCGGACAGGATCGCGGTCGGCCGCGATCACGGCCGCACGATCGTGATCATCGTCGGGACAGGCTTCCTCGTGAGCATGGTCGCAAGAGAGGCCCGCGAACAGCAGGACGGCGAGCGGAAGCCCAAGTCGGAGTTGTGTCACCGACCAACTGTCCACCAAGTCACCGCAGGAATCCAGCGAACGGTCGATCGAGTCGCGGTGAGTGCAACCCGGCGACCATGGCGCCTCGTGCGGCTCAAGCCGGACCAAGGCTCAGGTCCGCGACCAAGTTGTCGAGCGCGATCCCAGCCTCGAGCCTGCGCGTCTCGAGGTCCGAGAGCGCCGCGGCCGCCGCATCCAATCGATCTCCGAGCGCACGCATGCGGGCCGCGAGGTGACCGCTCAGGGCCTGAGCGCGCCCGACCTTGCGCAAGGCCACGAGCTGCTCGGCGAGCTCGTTCACCCGCGTCCGAAGCACCTCGGCATGCGCACGACGGGTGGCCAGCGTGTCGTCGAGACTCGCGAGATGGCGCTGCGCGGCCACGATCGCTTCGAGGCTGCCCCGCAGATCGCCGTCGATGTCTGGCTTCTTCAGGTACACCTCGACGGCCTTCAATCCGTCGCTCGATCGAAGATCGATCGACGCCATGATCGGGGTCGACTCGACGAGCACCAACTCGACCGACTTGCCCGCAGCCACCTGGACTGGAATCAGCAGGTCGGTACCGAGCCGCTCCATGCCCGACGGCGGGTCCTTCAGGGTCCAACCCGTGGCGACGCGATGCCGAACGAACACCTGCGCGGCAGCCTGGCCACGATTGGCGAGTTCGACCACGGTCCGACGGATCCGCTGGGTCTCGGTGGTCGCAATCCCGCGCTCGATCTTGCGCAGCGAGTCGATCTCTTCGTGGGTCGTGGTCGCGGGCGTCGCGACCACGGTGCGGTCGAGGCCGAAAGGGACCAGCGCAGCGGCACCGGGCCCGATCGCGTCGGTCACACCTTCCCCGAGAAACTGCTGCTTGGCGTAGACCGTCACGGGGCCGCCGTCGAGCGTGTTCGCCGTGGGGTTGACCACCCGCACCGCGTTGAACGCGAAACGCTTGGAGCCCCGGTCGGAGACCGGATCGTAGAGGAACACGCGGTCGGCCGCGGTGGGTTTGTTGAACAACGTGACCATCGCCGAGTGACCCGCGAAGATCGTCATCGGCCCCGCCGTCATGAAGTGGGCGATCCCCCGCGGGGCCTCGTCGTCAGCGTCGACGTCGGCTTGCTCGGGACGCTTGGCTTCGGCGGCCGCGATGACCCGCACGAGCCTCTCTTCGCTGGCGACCTGGGGGTGTCCGACCACGTCGATGCGCTCGGCCGCGATGCCGCGGGCAACCAGACCATCGCGCAGGGCATTGGCACGGCGCAGGCCGGCCGTCGCAGGATCGGCGTCGTCCTGGCCAGCCCAGCCCTCGACGATCACCTGGATCGAGTTGCCAGCCAACATCGTCACGACCTCTTCGATCCCGGGTGGTGCCGCGCCCGACGAGATGCCGGCGCTGGCGACCGAGCCTGCAGACCCGCTCGCCGCGTGGACGACCCCGGTGCTCTTGCGATTTCTCGACCGCTTGCGGACGGCCACACTGTGCGACGACTCGACAACGGTCGCGTAGTCCCGACCGCTGAGTCCCTCCGTGTGCATGACAGTGCCCCCCGCGAGCGTGATGCCGCTAGCGCCGAGGCTAGCGAGTGCGGCACCCGAGAGATCCGCGAGTACCCGTACACTCGCGCCTTCGATCGCATACGGACTCCCGCCCTGTGGCGGTGCCGAGGCGAGCTTGACTCCGCTGTCGATGGTCTCGCGCTCCACGGTCTGCACGCTGTGCAGGTCGTAGCGGAACGACAGCGCTGAGGTCGATCCGACACCGATCGCGACGTTGCGCCAGGCCTCGTTCGAGACGTTGTCGACCACCGCCCATGACTGCAGGTGCCCGTTGCCCGCCTCGTCCAGGACCACCCGGTACGAGGGCTTCCAGGCCGGGCTCTCGGTGACATAGGCGATGCGAACGTCGCGTCGACCCTTGGGCAGCGCAATGGTCATCGAGACCGAACTTTGACTGCCGGGGCTGCCGGTCGGGTATGACAGCGCGAGCGACTCCCCGGTCGAGGTATCCACGACCGTGAGCGACTTGAGAAAGTCGTCGACGCGATCACCGGGCACATCCAGCACCAGTTCGCCTTCGACGGTGGCGTGCCGCTCGAAGTAGGCGACGCCGTTGCGGTAGATGATCACGCGGCCCAGAGGCGCATCCGGCACTTCGATCGCCCGATGTTTTCTCGCGCAGCCTGCCGGCGCGGTCAGGCCCAGCGCGGCGAGTGCGAGCGCAGCACAGAGGTTTCGTCGGGTGTTATGGCGCATTGACGTGGAACAACGCAGGACCCGGCAATGGCTGACGCCGCACCGGCGATTTTCTCCAGCAGATCCGTCACCGGCACGCTAGAAAAGCGCGCTGCGGGCTCGCGAGCGGTCTACAACCAAGGAATCCGCAACACCACCGGCGCCGCGATCGGCACCGCCGCGCGGGGCCGACCGTCTTTGTCGAACACCCGATCCCAGCGGTCCGTCTGAGTGACCCAAACCTCGTCGTCGACGAAGCTCGCCAGCGTGGGCTCGCCATCCGCCGGCTCGGGCACCAGTAATACCGCGGCCGACTCGATGCGCTTGGCGTCGTCAGAGAGTTCGATCCGCAGCACCTGCGGCGGGTTCGCGCCGTTCTGCACCGCAGCGATCGAACGGCCGCGCAGGGCGAGTCCGTCGATGCCGCGAAGATCGACCTCGGCAGGGCGCTCGATCACGGCGACGTCACGCGCGACCCCCAGGTCATCGAGTGTCACGCCGACCAGTCCCGCCGAGTAGTCCGCGACCACCAGCGTGGTGGCGTCCAGCACCACGATGCCCTGCACCGATCGGAACGTGCCGGCCGG
>CANLQR010000051.1 GCA_947492135.1 Deltaproteobacteria bacterium
ACGCGTACGGGCGGCTGCGCGCGGTGGAGCTGCCGGACGGCACGCTGGTGGAGTACGATCTCGACGCGAGGGGCCGACGAGTGGGGCGAAGCGTGGACGGAGTGCTGCAGCGCGCGTGGATCTACGACGGTCAGCTCGACCCTGTGGCGCAGCTGGACGGCGAAGGTGATGTGGTTTCGCGTTTCGTGTACGGGTCGATGCCGCACGTGCCGGATGTGATCGAGCGCGCGGGTGTGACGTACCGTGTGCTGACGGATCACCTTGGGAGCGTGCGGATGGTGGTGAACGCGGCGAACGGTTCAGTGGCGCAGCGGATGGATTACGGGCCGTGGGGCGAGGTGGTGGTGGACACGAACCCTGGGTTTCAACCGTTCGGGTATGCGGGCGGGCTGTGGGACTCGGCCACGGGGTTGGTGCAGTTCGGGGCGCGGGAGTACGACGCGGGGTTGGGGCGGTGGGTGTCGCGGGATCCGGCGTTGTTTGCGGGCGGGGTGAATTTGTTCGCGTATGCGGCGAACGACCCGGTGAACTTGGTTGACCCGGACGGGCAGTCGCCTGCGCCGAATCAGCTCCCTGGGGTGCCTGGCGCGGCCAACGGCGGCTCGTACCCGCCGCCCTCCGGTGGCGCGGCGAACGGGGGTGGTTATCCGGAGCCCGGGCCTCGGCCTTTTCCCATCCTGCCGTGGCACGCGATTCCGTTCAGCCTTGGCTTTTGTCTTGGGTGCCCGGAGTGCTGTTTCCTCGATAAGTTGCTTCCGGATTGGTTCGGACCCGACGATGCGTCACCGGATGACGGCGGGTTCACGCCACTTGAGGAACCTGCAACGTGCCAGCCGACTGCGCCGCTTGACCCGGGTCGCGACCAGAGGTGCCAGGGAGACTACGACCAGGACCTTGCGACATGCCGAGCGGGGCGCACGATCAGGAAGCGTGCGATCTGCTATGCAAGCGCATCTCAGAGATACGCCGCATGTCTCACGGGGTCGCCGCTACCCCCGCTCTTCTGGCCCGGCTAGCTGTGGTTGGTCAGGCGAACTCAACGCATGGCGGCTTCAGCCCGCCAGGGACACCAAGATGAAACAGTCGAGCGACATACCCAAGACGGCATCTCAAAGCCTCGGCATCGTGGCGTACCTGCGCGTTGATGGCGACGCGCTGGAAGTGATCATCGACGATGTACAGGCGGAGCCTGGGGTCGCGGTGTGGCACAAGGACCGACTGTTCACCCAGCGCTCGTTGAGCATTTCCCGGCCCCACATCGGGGACGTCGGAGCGCTGAACCTCATGTCGCGAGCGGAGACGGAGTGGCTCGGATCAGCTATCCTCGCGAGGTTGTTTGCCATGACGACGACCCAGCAGCGTTAACTTTCTAGTTGACGGCGATCGACGGCGACATGCGCCGCGAGACCGCGACGGTGGCGGGATGACGTACGACGTAGGCGATCGACTACGACGGTGATGGTCTGCTGATGTCGATCGGTGGGGTGTCGATCGGTCGCGCGGCCGCGACCGATTTCCCGACGGTGATCGCGGTGGACACGACGATCGGGTTCGACGCACGCGGGAGGTTGTCAAGTGTGACGAGCGTGGCCGGCTCTGTGCCTGTGCCTGTGCCTGTGCCTGTGCCGCTGCTGGGGTTCGTGTACGAGCGGGATGCGCTTGACCGGATCGTTGCGGTGACGCAGACGCCGGCGGTGTTGCCAGTGCCACCGCCGCCGTTCGACGAGGAGGAGGGACCACCGGGGCCTCCGCCGGGGGGCGATCCGCCGCCACCACCGCCGCCGGCGCCGACGCCCGGTGGGCTGACGGAGTACACGTACGACGTTGCGGGCCGGCTGGAGACGGTGACCGTGGACGGGGTCGAGGTGTACGAGTACGGCTACGACGCCAACGGCAACCGCGAGTCGGTGACGACGGCGGGCGGGACGGTGACCGCGGTGTTCGACGCGCACGATCGGTTGATCGCGCACGGGGACGTGGAGCTCGAGTACCCTCTGTGCCAAGAAGTTTGAAGCCAGCGAGCCCGACCAATTTACTGTAGGGGGCGAGCAGCGAGAGCGAGATGAGACCCCGAGACCAGCTGGATCTGGGAGAGCAGGCGGAGCCCTTCGCCTCCACGGGACGCCCCGTTCGCTGGCAAGGCTTCGCCCCTGCGACGCCTACCTGCTGTTGGGCCTCTCGACCGCCCTCGAGCGAACCGCGCGTGTCGAAGCTGCGCTCATAGCCCTGGAACGGTGCGCGAGCATACCCGAGGGATTGTACCCGGAGCTTGCTGGCCAAGTGGCGGAGCGACTTCGGAACCTCCGCGGTCGGTAGTAGCGCCGCGCCAGGATCGCTTGCCCCTGGCGACCATCAACACCCCCAAGGCGGAGCCGGTTGCGTTCGAGTACGACGCTCCGGCCGGCTTGAGGTCGTCCGTGAAGCAGCGACGGATGAAGGACTGCTGCGCGTTCGGGTAGCGCAGTGCGTCGTCTCAATCCCATCCCTGAACGGTTACCCCGCGAGGGGTCGACCCTGCGCAAGCCGTTCGAGCCATCGATCGATCACCACGACCTCCGTCGCCGCGGGGTCCTCCCGGGCGATCAGCTCGCGAAGTGCGGCCAGCTGGACCTGCGCGTCGGCAGGCGCGCCGATGCGCAGCCACGCCAGTCGGGTCGCCATCGACTCGGTGATGACGGTGCGCAAGCCCGAGCCCCCGGTCCCCATGCGTTGCAACTCGGCAATCGTCTGTAGCGTCTTGCCTGCCGCGTCGTAGTCGGCTTTGGCGAGCTCGACCTGAACACGATTCGAGAGCGCGACCTCGACGTCTCGATGTCCGGGTTTTCGGACGCGCTCGAAGATGGCGACGGCCTCTTCGATCATGCGCTCGGCGTCGTCGAGGTCTCCGTAGAGCAGTTCCATCGATCCCTGATTCGACAACACGTAGGCGACGCCCAAGTCACCCTGGGAGCCACTGGCCGCGAAGATGTCCTTGGCTCGGGCAAAGAATAGCCGCGCGCGTGGCACGTCGTGCTGTTGCTCGTAGGTCACCGCGAGGATGTTCCACAGATGGCCGACCGCGGGGCTATCGGGACCCATGCTCAGCGAGCGCATCGTCAGCGCGAGTTGGAGGTACGCGCGCGCCGCATCAAAGTGGCCGAGCCGGAGCAAGGCGGCGCCGCGCGACATCTGGATCGTCTCCATCATCGGGTGGCTGCCGCCGAGCGAGCCGCGAACGATGGGCTCTGCCGCCGCGAGCCGCTCGATCGCCTCGGAGACGCGCCGCAGCTCGTAGAGCACCCGAGCCTCGTTGATCAGCGACATCGCGACGTCGGGATGGAACGGGCCCAGCCGAAGCACGCGGTTGCGGTGGGCGAGTTCGTGCAACGCCAGCGCTTCGGCGTGCGCGCCGCGGTTGTTGAGGCGCAGCGCCAGGTTATTGCGGACGGTCGAAACCGCGGCGGCATCGTCAGGCTGGAGGCGCAAGCGGATGGCCAGGGCCTCGCGCAACAGCGCCTCGGAGCGTTCTTCGTCTCGCGCGCTCTCGTACACCGTGGCGGCGTTCTCGAGCAGCTTGGCCCGCGCGAGCGTCTCACCCTCGCGCAGACGCTCGAGCAGGGCTTCGGCGTGGCGCAGCCAGTGAAAACCCTCGTCGGGGCGGTCGACGAGTCCGCCCATCAAGAACACGAGCCGGGTCGCCGCGTGTAGCGCTAGCTCGTCGAGCCCGGCCGCCGCCGCGCCCCAAAACACCGACGTGAAGCCGGTCTCGGCGATGGCGTAGCGGCCGCTGCGGACGTCGGCGATCGCGATCTGCAGCTGGGCTTCGAGCTCTAGATCGATGACGCCGAGGGCTCGGGCATCGCGTTCGATCGCGCTCGCCATCTCACGGGCGGTGCCGTACTGCGCCGCGTCCAGGCGGACCTCGGCGACGTCGAGGCCCTCGCGCAAGTGCTGGCGCTCGCGGGTGAGGTGTGGCGATTCGACGCGCATGCTGGCGTCGTGACAGGCGTGCGGATCGGTGAGCGTCGCCAGCAGCGTGTCGGCCGCGTGGACCGACGCGCGCGAGCCCTCCTCCAACACGTCGAGCACACCACCCAGACGCGCGCGAGCTTGGCGGAGGCACAGCATCCCGCCGTCGAGCTCGGGATCTCCTCGTGCCGAGCGCAAAGCCGCGTTGCAGAGCTGCGCATGGGCGTCGACCCACGAGCTGGCGAAGTCGTCGAGCGCGCTGGCAACCCGGACGTAGCTCTGGGGTCCTGCGGCGGTCTGCGCTCCGATGAAGGCGCGCTCGATCGACGCGCTGCGCTCGGCGTCCCAGACGCCCGCGAGCTGGCCGCGAGCATCGGGACACGGCGACGGGCGAGTGATCCACAGCAGCGCGGCGACGCCCATCGCGCCCGTGCCCACCGCGGCCAGCAGCCATCGCCAAGGGCGTCGAAGCCTGCGCAGTCGCCCAAGCTCTGCGAGCAGCGCCGTCATGTCGGGGAAACGCTCGTCAGGATTGCGCTTGAGACCACGACGAATGGCGAGGTCGAGGGCCGCGGGGACTGCTCGAGCCAGGTGCGTGCGGACGTCCGACGCAAAGGTCTCGGTCCACTTGTGATTGGCGAGCGCCTGAAGATCCCGGCCGACGAAAGGTCGCTCGCCGTAGACGGCCTCGTAGAGCGTCACGCAGAACGCGTATTGGTCGGCGCGGCTGTCCACCGGCCGGCCGGTGTGTTGCTCGGGGGCCATGTAGCTGGGGGTTCCGACCACAGCTCCGGTCCGAGTCAACGTGTCCGACAGCCCGGCGTTGCCCTCGAGGGCGAGCGAAGGCGGACCGTCCGCTTCGCCCTGTCCGCGCGCCAAGCCAAAGTCGGTGACGCGTGCGCGTCCGCTGTCGTCGAGCAGGATGTTGTCGGGCTTGAAGTCGCGATGCACGATGCCGGCGGCGTGGGCTGCGGCGAGACCCTTGCCGGCCTCGAGCAGGACGTCGAGGACCGCGCGCCAGTCTCGGCGCTCGCCCCCGAGCCACTGCCGAAAATCTGCGCCACGGACCAGTTCCATCGCCAGGAACACGCCCTCGTGGTGTTGCCCCACGTCGAACACCGGTACCACGTTGGGATGCGCGAGCTTGGCGAGCGCCTGCGCTTCGCGGAGCAGACGCGGCGCGCCTTTGCTGGCCTCGCCGGGGTTTGCCCGGACCATCTTGATCGCCACCTGACGATCGAGTCGCGGATCGAGCGCGGCGTAGACGATGCCCATGGCGCCCGCACCGAGGGTGTCGATGATCAGATAGGGACCCACCCGAGTACCCACCGCGACCGTCTCAGGGGCGGGCGCTGGCGCGGTGTCGTGCGACGTGATCTCGCCACCGAACGAAGAGTCCGGCGGCGGCGAGTGGTCGGTGCGTTCATGGTCCGGCGCCATCGCGGACACGGGTTCTCGAGTGTCGCCGACGACCCAGCGAGCAGGTCAGGTCGTGGTGCCCGAGGTCGAGCCCGCCGTCGTGCCCCCGTCGGTCGTGCTCGTCGAGGGATCGGTGGTCGAGGGATCGGTGGTCGAGGGATCGGTGACGGACGGATCGCTGGCCGAGGGATCGGTGGTCGTGGGGTCGGTGGCCGTGGGATCGGTGGTCGCCGGATCGGTGGCCGAGGCGTCGGTGGCCGAGGGGTCGGTCCCGTCGGTCCCCGTAGCCGTGGTGGGATCCGTGGCGGACGACGGGTTCGTCGCGCCCGAGGTCAGCGGTCCACTGCTCGCGCTCGCCGAGCCGGTCGGCCCGCCCGAGCCCGCGCCGGTGTCGTATCCCTCCGTGTTCGGGGACATCTCGTTGCCGGTGTAGGGCCCGCCGGTCCGCGTACAACCGACGACCGCGGCGGCCACGACCGCCCATCCCATCGGTTTCGCCGACCAAGCCACCGTGACAGGTTAGCGGCGGTCCGGAGGTATCGGCAAGGCCGGCGGCTGGTCGGTGCCTAGCCCGCCGACGAACGGTGACGGCCCAAAGCGCCCGCCCGGACGCGGTGGCCGCCCCGACACGCACCGCAGTGGCCGAACTGATAGGGTCGGCGCAATGAATGAGATCTTCGATCGGGTGCTCCAGGCCGCGCGCAAGCTCGGAGCGTCGGATGTCCATCTCAAGGTGGGTCTGCCGCCCGTCTTTCGGATCCGCGGGGTCCTGCGCACGCTGAAGGACGTGCCGCCGATGACCAGCGAGGTCGTCATGACGTTCGCCATGAACATCATGAACGACTCGATCCACGAGAAGTTCATGCGTGAGCACGAGGTCGACCTCGCGTACGCGACGGCGGATGGCCTGCGCTACCGGGTCAACGTCTTTCGCCAGCGCGGCGAGACCGGCATGGTCATGCGTGTGATCGCGGCCGACATCCCGCCGTTCGAACGCCTCAACCTGCCACAGCGGGTGCGTGAACTGGCGCTCGAGCACCGCGGACTCATCCTGGTGACGGGCATCACCGGGTCGGGCAAGTCGACGACGATGGCGTCGTTGCTCAACCTCGTGAACTACGAGCGCGCCGCCCATGTGATCACGATCGAAGATCCGATCGAGTACGTGTTCCGCGATCATCGTTCGGTGATCAACCAGCGCGAGCTCGGGTTCGACACGAACTCGTTCAGCGCCGCCCTGCGCTCGGCGCTGCGTCAGGACCCCGACGTCGTTTTCGTCGGCGAGATGCGTGACCTCGAGACCATCCAGACGGCGCTGCTTGCTGCCGAGACCGGCCACCTGGTGTTCTCGACGCTGCACACGCTCGATGCCCAGGAGACCATCAACCGCATCGTGCAGATGTTTCCCACCCATCAGCAGACCGCGATTCGCCTGCAAGTGGGGGCGATCCTGACCGGTGTGGTGTCGCAGCGCCTGCTCCCGCGGGCCGACGGTCGCGGCATGATCCCTGCGGTCGAGATCATGATCAACACCCCGAGGATCCGCGACCTGATCGTCGATGCGACCCGCACCCACGAGATCGTCGACGCCATCAAAGAAGGCGCGCATCCCTATGGGATGGTCTCGTTCGACCAGAGCCTCACGGACTTGGTGCAGCGCCAGCTGGTGACCTACGAGATGGCAATCGCGGCCTCGACCAATCCCGACGACTTTGCCTTGTACTTCAGGGGTGTGAGTTCAGGCCAAGAGCAGGGGGGCCTGCAGGTCGACAGCGGTTTCTGACGCCGGCGGCCAGTCCGGGTGCCCCTTCGCTTTTCTTCGAGCCGGCGACCGGACAACCGCTGCGCACCTGGTGTCTGAAGGTGCGAGGTTGGGGACCATGACGCGAAGCGCACCCGTGCGATTGCCCTCGCAGACGTCGGAGATCGACGCTCACCTGCACAGCGCCGACGCATTCGTCGCGGTCGGGCAGCTGGCGCTGGCGCTGGCCATGTACCGGACCGCGGCGCTGCTCGCAGAGCAGCGCAACGACCTGCACCGGGCCCTGGCGATCCACGCCCGGATCGCGCGCATCGACCCGGATCCGGGCGCCCGCATGCGAATCGGAGAGATCCAGCTCATGCTGGGCCAGCCATTCGAAGCCGCCGCCACCCTCGACGCGGTTGCGCGAGACGAGTTTCGCGCGGGGCGGTGGGCTCAGGCGCTGCACGCGGCGACCACCGCGGCCAGGGCGGTCCCTTCCATTGGCCGACGGTTGGTCGCGGCCGATCTCGCGCAGCGCGTCGGTCAGTACGACCTCGCCGTCGAGCAGTTTCATGCCGCCGCCGACGAGGAGCTCGGCGCGGGTCGGGTCGGCCCCGCGCAGGCGCTGTGTGCCCGAGCGCTGGGGATCCGACCCGGTCACCTGCCGACGCTGCGCACGGCGGTCGAAGCCCACCTCCGGGCCCGGGATGTTCACCGCGCCGTCGCGGCCGTTCGCGGCATCCTCGCGCAGCTCCCTCGGGATGCGGGTGCCCTCGAGAGCATGGCTGAGGCGTTCGCGATGCTCGGCAAGAAATCCAATGCGGCCGAGGTGGTGCGCCTACTGGCGGTCCAGTTGCGTGCGGCCGGTCCCGAGTCGCCCGACGACGTCCGCGGCCTCGTGCGTCGCGGGTTGGCCTGGCATCCCGAGAGTCTCGCGCTGCAGCAACTCGATCGGGAGCTCAACGATAGTCCACGCGCGGTGGTCCGTGCCGCCGCGCCTGAGAGCACGCGGGTGATCGACCTCGCGGATCTCGTCGACGTGCGGCCGGCCCTGCCCAAGCGTCAAGCGCTGCCGCCGACACCCTCGCGTCCAACCGCTGCGTATGTGACGCGACCCGAGGCCGCGAGGCCGCCGTCGCTCGTGACGCGGTGATATTGGGTCGACCGGCCCCCACGAGGCTTGCGTACTGGCCGGTTGCGGCGGTAGGAGATTGCAATGCGTCGCCTCGCGATCCTTCTCACCGCCACTGCGTGTCTCACCTCGTGCACCAAGCAGACCGATACCGGTTCGACGAGGCCTGACGACGTCGCACCAGTCGCCGAGCCTGCCGGCGGCGACACCGGCACGCCGGTTCCGGTCGAGCCCGAGCCAAAGAAGGACCAACGCACCCTGCAAGCCGAGAAGTGTGCAGAGGGCAACGGCGAGATGTGCACGTCGGTCGGCGTGATGTGGGAGCAGGGCAAAGAAGGCGCAGCCGATGTGGCCAAGGCTCGCGAGTTCTACGAAAAGGGCTGTCTGGCGAACTTCGACCTCGGATGCTCGTACTTCGCGTCGGTGCTCGACAAGGGCGTGGGCGGGCCTGTGGATGCAGCGAAGGCTCGCGAGTTGTGGACGGCGCAGTGCGACAAAGGCAATGTCGACGACTGCTTGAGCGCCGCGAACTCGCACGAGGCCGTAGGCACCAAGGCTGACAAGGCCACCGCGCGCGGCCTCTACTCCAAGGCGTGCACCGCGGGCAAGCAGGGCGGGTGTTCCAGCGAGGCGCGCCTGATGATGCTCGGTGAAGGCGGAGCGAAGGACCAGAAGCGGGCGCGCTCGATGTTCCAAGCGGCCTGTGATGCCGGCGACGCTACGGGTTGTTTCAACCTCGCATTGGCGATGGAAAAGGGCGTGGGCGGCAAGAAGGACAAGGCTGGCGCCGTGGCTGCGCGAGCCAAGGCGTGCGAGGCGGGGAATCAGTTGGCCTGCCCCAAGTAAGCGCGACGTTCGTCGAACTAACGGGCAGTCAGGCCGACCGCAGCCGCGGCCAGGAACGACTGCTCGTACTCGAGATCGGTGGCCGTCATCGGATGCTCGGCGAGCCAGTCCGGCGGAAAACTGAGCTCGAGCGTGTTGCCCGTGATCGCCAGCTCCGGCACCGCGGCCGCGTCGGGCTCACGTGCTCGGTTGAGGGTCGCGGCGAGGCGCAGCAGGACCGCGAGTCGGATCGCTCGCACGCCCCCCAACGCCCGTAGTGCGGCGATGCCCTCGACGCGCAGACGTCGGCGATGCGCGCCCACCAGGGCGGCGAGCAGCGACCGCTGCTCGCGCGAGAAACCCGCCATGTCGCTGTTTGCCAGGAGGTACTCGCCGTGGCGGTGGTAGCCGCTGTAGCTCAGTGCAAGGCCGATCTCATGCACGCGTGCGGCCCACGCGAGCAGTCGACGATCCTCGGGATCGTCCATCGACCACACCGCCGCAGCGCGATCGAAGAAGGCCAGCGCTGTGGCCTCGACGCGTGCGGCCTGGGCTCGATCGACGCCGTAGCGCTCGGAAAGCCAGTCGATCGCCCGATCGCGCACGTCCTCGTGAGCGAGCCGGGCCAGCGTGTCGTAGAGCAGTCCCTCGCGCAACGCACCCAGCGACGGGGTCAGTCGATCGATCGCGAGTAACCTGAACGCGCCGTACAGGATCGCGAATCCCCCCGCCAACACCGGAGCCCGCTCGCCCGAGAGTCCGGGCAGCGCGAGCTTGCCGATTCGACCCGTCGCGATCATCGCGTCACGCAGGCTCCGCAGTCCCTCACGCGTGATGCCATCACCCCAGCCGTTGGCACGAAGGATCGCGTCGATGGCGAGGATCGTCCCCGAGCTGCCGATCGCGGTGGCCCAGCCGATCTTGCGAAAATTCCGACCGATGGTTTCCAGCTCGACACACGCCGCCGTCGTGGCCTCGCGGAACGCTTCGCGGCGCAGACGGCCGTCGCCGAAGAACCGCTCGGTGTAGCTCACGCAACCCATGTGCAGGCTCTCGGCCACCTGAGGCACGAAGCCCTCACCGATGACGGCCTCGGTGCTGCCGCCGCCGATGTCGATGACCAGCCGCCGACCACCGTTGCCGCCGGTCGAGTGAGCAACCCCGAGGTAGATGAGTCGGGCCTCCTCGCGGCCGGGAATGACCTCTACGGGGTGGCCCAAAGCGCTGCTGGCCTTGGCCACGAACTCCGCAGCGTTTCGAGCTTTTCGCAGCGTGTTGGTGCCCACGACCCGGACTTCCACGTCGTCCCCGCTCGGCATGCGCTCGCCAAAGCGGCGCAGACAGTCCAGTCCACGGGCCCATGCGGCGGCCGAAATGTTGTTCTGCGCGTCCAGGCCCGAGGCGAGCTGCACCCGCTCTCGCAGGCGGTCGACGATCGTCAGCTGGCCGTCGGCGAGGCGCGCAACGACCATATGGAAGCTATTCGACCCCAGATCGATCGCAACCAACTGTTGAGCGGGTGCTCTCATCGGCGGCGGCGCGAGACTAGCAGGGCGTCCCCGCGCGGGGTACCCTGGGGTCCAAGTGTGGGTTCATCTTCTGCGGCACGGCATCGCGATCGATCCCACAGATCCGGCTTGTCCGACCGATCCTGAGCGGTTCTTGACCGAAAAAGGTCGCACGCGCGTCAGAGCCGGGGCGCGGGGCTTGAGAATGCTGGGGATCTCCCCGGATCTCGTGATCGCCAGTCCCTACGTTCGCGCCCAACAGACCGCGGAGATCACGTGCGAAGAGCTGGGGGACATCCCCCGCCTCACCAGCGATCTGCTGGTGCCGATGGCCGACCCGTCGCACATCGTCGAGCTGCTGCGCGCCCGCAGTGAGCAGAACATCCTGTGTGTCGGTCACGCGCCGAACCTCGATCTGGTCACCGCGTATTTACTCGGTGTCGATGAACCTGTGACGTCGCTGAGAAAGGCTGGCTGCGCGAGCATCGAGGTCCGAGCCGGCCGTCCCGGCGCCGGGACAGGCATGATCGTCGGCGTGTATCCGGCCTCGGCACTGCGTCGCCTCGGCGGCGACCAAGACTAGTGCACCCAGCGCCGCGTCGGCGCAGCGATCACGGCGCCGGCGCGGCGAAAACGAGTCGCGCATGCAGCGTGTCGATCCCTGGCGGTCGACACGGCAGCGCGAGCGCCTCGAGCTCGCCAATGACGCACCGCGCCCACTGCATCGCGCCGCGATCGACGATCTTCCCGTCGAGGCGCGCTTGCTCGACGCTGCCGTCGGGCCGCAGCTGCAGCGACACGGTCGCGTCGAGATCGACGGCCAGCGGATGGGCCGCGGCGCAGTGCTCGAACGCCAGCGACGCGCGGATCCGGGAGATCCACACGTCGGTGCCCGGCTGCAGCGCTGTCAGCGTCCCGACCGGCAGCGCGAAGCCGTCGTCGATCGCCTCGACGCGGAACCGCCGCTTGCCCGAACCCGCGCCGAAGCGCAGATCGCCGAACACCTCGCACAGGCACGTCTCGTCGGCAGTCCGCGCGATCGCGTGGGGTCCCTCGGCGACGCAGCGATCGACGCGACCGCGTCGGTCGACCCGGGCGCGCACGATGTGGCTCAGACCCACCATCGGATCGGGGTGGGCACACGCCGCCGCGCGGCTCTCGAGTGCGGAGAACTGCGGATCGGTCGGTGGCTCGGGCCACGTGCCGACCCAGCTCGGCTCCGAGAATCGGATCGGTGGATTGTGGCTGGTGCCGCGCAGGCCCAGCCCACCGATGCCGAGCAGCTCGTCGCCGAGCTGCGATCCGGCCGTGATCCAGGCCTTGGGATCCTCGGGGTGCCTCACGCGGTTGCTGGTGAAGGACTGGACGTCGGTCTCGCTGCGCTCGATCGCGATGCTCAGCCGACACTCGCCCCAGCACGCCGCGTCGATCTTCACGCGCGGATAGACCCCGAAGTACCGCGCAAGGACCTCGTCGCGCGACAGCGGACTGGCGCAGCGCTGATCGCCCTCGAGTACGAGCTTGCCCGCGGCCGCGGCGTCCTCGACGACCTCGAGCTTTGCGATCGGCACGGTCGCGAAGCCGCGCTTGGTCAGCGCAGCGGCGACCGCCCGCCGCACGGCCGCCAACTCGTCGGGAAACAGCACCACGACCGGTGCACCGCTCCCGTCACTCGAGGTCGGCCAGGTGATCACCGGGTCGGCTGGCAGGCCGGTCTGGACCGGGACGATCGCTTGCAGTGGTGGCGGCTCGACCAGCGGCGGGGTCTCGATCGGCGACAGGGTCTCGCTCGGCTCACGCTCGGCTCGTGTGGGCGGCGGCGCGACCACGCGCGGGGCGGGCTCGCGCGTCGAGGGCTCGACCGGTGGCGGGTGCGTGCACCCCGATGCCAGCACGATGGCTAGCACGCGGATCCCGAGGCGGTGAGGCATCACCGGAATCGGCGGCTCGCCCAGAGTGTCGGGGTCGCACATTGGTCAGTGGACAGCGTGGCCGCGGCCCGGGCGGCGCGCCAGCGTCGTCCGCAACCCGCGTGGGCAACTTCGAAGGCCCGGGGTCACCGCATCCGCGTGATGCCGAGCGAGACGTGCGAGCGGCTGGGTTTCTCCAGGACGTCGATCCGCATCAGCTTGCCATCGTCGTCTTCGACGTACAGCACGTCCCCCGGAACGATCCGCACCTTCTCGTGCTCCTCGTCGCCGTCCACGCGGCGGGTATCGGAGAGCTTGTTGCCGAGTTCGGGGTCGCCGAAAAATCCCGGGGCCGAATAGCCATAGTCGCGGACCGGATCGCCTTGGTCGTCGAGGGCGAGATCGGCTTCGGTGACGAAGAACAGCCAGTCTCCGTGCTCGTCGGTGGGCAGGCTCTCGATCCCGCGCACGTAGTAGAAGTCCGCGTTGCCCGAGGTGCTGTCGGTCAACAGCGAGGCGAACTCGCGCAGTGCCTCGGGGTTGGCTTCCACGTTCTTCTTGACCTGCTCGATCATCTCTTCGGGTGGAACCCCGACGGCGACGTTCTGGATCGACATTGCGACGTCGGCTTCGCCTTCGCCGAGTCCGCCATCGTGCAGTCGGACCTGCGCGAGCTCGAGCTCGAGGTCCCAGATGTATGCCGGAGGCGGCGGCGAGCCGACGCCGTTGAAGGTCTCGAGCGTGACCCAGCCGTCGGCCTCGAGGCAGCCCGTGAATGCTGCGACCCCGGTGCCCAATTCGTACTCGTCGCAGTGTGCGGGTGAACCCTCGACCGAGGCCTTGGCCATCTCGATGAGCAGGCGCTCGAACTCCCACGGCGGCAGATCCCACGCCGTCGAGTTGCCGTTGGGGGTCGGCTCGCGGCTCGTACCACCGTTGACGAAGGCATCGTTCTCGATCACGCCAAAGCTGAGAAACTCGACACTGGGTTCGGGTACCAGACCGGTGAGCTGCATCCAGTCTGGGTCCGAGAAGTCGTGCACGGTCTCGATCTGCCCGCCCACGCTGTTGACGCTCGCGCCGTCGACGTTGGTGAGGTCGATGCCCTTGAACGGCAGGGCGTTCGCGTTGACCTTGGAGGTCATCGCAAACTCCTGCTCGACCACGCTGACGCCGCGGGCTTCGAGCACGAACCCAGGATGACCTTCGACGGGGCCGAAGCGCTCCGCCATGTCCTCGAAGTTGGTGATGACATCCGCGAGCGTCAGCGGGATGTGTCCAGGGGCCACAGGATAGCGGCCATCGGGGTGCTCGGCGTCGACCTTGCCGCGGCGAAACTGCGCGTTGGGGTGGGTCGCCACCACGTTGGACAGCATGACGTCGGCGACGATCTCGATCGGAATGAAGGGATCGGTGACACCGCGGTCGAGCAGGCCCGCGAGGCACTTGGCCGGGGGGATGCCGATGGCCCCCGAGATCGCGATCAACTCCTCGAGGTTGGTACCTTCGAGCTCCGCGTTGTCCGGAGTCATCAGCACCAGGCGGCGCATGTTCTGGGCCGCGGGGGTCAGCGCGGCGACATCCTCGTCGGGAAGATCGCGCAGGGCTTCGAGCGCGTTGACCATCAGCGGACGTGCGTCGAGATCGAGCAACCAGACGTCTTGCAACACCCGCCGCGGCATCGCGCGCAAGACCTCGAGGCTGTTGGTCTTGGAGAAGCCCTCGACATCGAAGCGCAGGTACCGGAGGTCGACCTCGCGAGCCTCACCGTTGGCGAGCTCACCCGGCACGGTCGGCGTCGAGATCGAGTCGTCGCTGCACGCCAGCAGCGTCGAGCCGGCGAGTAGCACCGCGATCCGCAACAGGGTGATGGTGGTCGTTGGCGTCCGCATGTTGGGGTAGGCGGCTTTTAGCCGCCGAGTTTCTGCGCGAGGTGGAGTTCGATCTCGTCGGCACCGGCGTCGCGGAGCATTCGCGCGCGGTAAACCACGCCGCCGTCGTCCTGGAAGTACGCGATCGACTCGCCCTCGGGCACACGCAGCTTCTCGTGCGCCGTGTCGCCGAGCCCCGCGATGGTGGTCGACGATATCTTGTCGTCGGGCGACAGCAGGCTGCTGGAGTAGAATCCGACGGTCGTATAGCTGTAGGGCTCGCCGTCGCGTAGATCGGCCTCGGCGACGAAGAACAGGTAGGGCTCACCATCGTCGCCTCGACGATAGTAGAGATCGACGTTGTCGTTGTTCTTCTTGTAGTCGCCCAGAAGAAAGTCCGACAGCTCGGAGGCTTGTTCCTGAAGATAGGGACGCACGGCCTCGGCGGCTTCGCTACCGGTGATACCGACCGGCACATCGAACAGCGTGAACGCGACGTTCGCGGTGCCCTCGGTGATAGCCGCAAACGGTGTGTCGTGGAGGGCTACCTGCGCGACCTCGAGGATCGTCTCCCAGATGTACTGGGGCTCGGGTGGGCTGCCGATGTTGAGCGGAATGCTGTAGTCGATCCAACCCGGCGGGTTGCCGTCTTGACCGATGAGCACCTGGGCGGTCCCGAACAGGTAGCTGCCAAGGAACGTGCGGTTGGCGTAGTCGTGCTGGGCGGCGGCCGTGACGTTGTACTCGAGCACCCACTGGTCGAGGTTCCAGACCGAAGAGCCGCCCTGCGGCATCCCCGGCAGGTTGTCCTGACAGGGAGGATCACCCAGGCACGAGGGGATGAAGCCGGGACTCTCGCCTGCCCGAAAACGCAGATCGACCGTCGGGTTGTCGACCAATCCCGCGAGCTGAAAGTCCTGCGGATCGCTGAAGTCGAACTCGAGTTCGTCGTCGAACTCGGGGCCGGTCGAATCGGCGATCACCGAAAAGAAGCCCTTGCCTTGATCGGCGTCGATACCATCGCATAGCCGCAGGTTCGACGATGCGACCGCCCGCATCTGGAAGTCGGGTCCCAACACCTCTCCACTCGGGATGAACGAGGGATCCATGATGCCGGGGTGCCCGTCCATGGGACCGTAGCGATCGGCCAGCGTGGCCAGATCGCTCAGCGCATCTGCGAGGGTGATCGCCAGCTTCGCGTCTTCGTTGACGTTGGGGTGACTCGCAACGAAGTTGGCCTGGAACGATGCGACCAGGCCTTGGGTGGAGACCACCTCGTCGGTGCGCGCGATGCCCAGCGCCTCCGAGAGAATCTGCCCATAGCCACCGCCAATCCCCAGCGCGTCGGAGAGTTCCTGCAGCGACTCGCTCGAGGTGCCCTCGACGACCACGTTCGCGGGCGTCATCGTGAGGATGCGGACCAGCGAGTACTCGGCGCTGCTGCGCCAGGTCCCGTCGGGTCCAATGAAGGTCTGACCCAAGGGCGTGAGCGAGCAGTCGTGATCGGGATCGGGATCATCCTCGCGCCAGAACTGGCCACATGCGTTCTTGATCTGCTCGAGCGATTCGCTCAGCAGCGTCGCGGAGTCGACCTCGACCAGCAAGATTTCACCGGCACGGTCACCGAAGAGCTCGGCGACCTCGTCGCGATTCATCTCGAGCACCAGCGGCGGAGGCTGCTCCTCGTTGAGGCGGAGCTCGAAGGTCTCCTCGGGGCCGAAGTCGCTGGGGTCGTCGCCGGTAACATCACTACCGGTGGCGTCGTTGTCCCCGGTGGCCATCGATGTGGCCACAGTGCTCTCGCCGCGGGACCCCGAAGGCGCACACGCGGCGAGCACCGCGATTACCGAACCAGCTGTTGAACGCCGCATCGACAGGCCCCGCGTACATCGTCGTACACGATCACGCCCACTGTCGAGCGCGTGCGGAGATGTTCGAGCCCAGAACCTACGGCCCCGGCGCGGGCGGAGGAGGCGGGGTCTTGGGCGCGTCGGGGCTCGGTGTCGCGGCCTTGGGCGGTGCGGATTCGAGCGGACTCGCGGGGTCGCTGGTGTCGGTCGCGGGGGCGGGGGAGGGCGGCTCGGGTGGCGTCGTGTTGGCTTTGGCTTTGGCTTTGGCGCCACGGCCGGCGAAACGAAACTGCCCGTGCAGCGTGAACGCGCCGATGAACAGGTTGTAGGTCCCGTTGCCGAGATCGAAATCGGAGTCGGTGTTCGTGCGCGGAATGAGAAACTGGCCCTCGAGATCGGCGAGCAGGGCCGCGCGATCCGTGAACCGATAGACCATGCCCGTGCCGAGAATCAGGCGATGGCCGTCGGGTGAGAACACGTCGAGCGTGGAGTCGGGTGAGGCCGGCGAGTTGTAGCCCGCGGTGACCGACACCAACAACTTCTTGGTCGCCGAGATCCGCGCGTTGATCTCGGTGTTGACGGTGCCCTTCCAGTTGCGGACCAGCACCTGATCGACGTTCTCCCCGATCCCCAATGTCGGCTGCGCGAGTTCGGGTGCGGAGAACCGGATGCTGATCTGGTCGAAGTCCTGGTAGGTCACGTACGACGCGAACCCATCGATCGCGACTTTTGGCGCGACCTGATAGCCCGCGGCCAAGGTGATGCGCTTGGGCAATCGCAGCTGCACCCGGGCCTTGCCTGTCACGGTCGCCGGGTACTGGAGGCCCTGTGCGGCGAGATCCTGGGTGAAGAAGTCGTCATCCATATCGAGGCGGAACTTGCCCCGAAACGTCATGCGGGCGCCGTGGTGGTAGACCAGCCCGAGCGCGAGCTTGGCCGTCGGCTGTAGCGAAAGGCCAGCGTGGAACGAGACGCCATGGCCGAACGCCTGCGTGATCTCGACAGGGCGCGCGAGCACCTCGAGTTCGCGCACTTCCGGTGGCGCGTTGGCGCCAAAGTCGTTGGCCTGGCCGATCGGTGGTTGGGCTAGGCCTTGGCCCAGCGTGTCGACCTCGCCAAAGTCCTGCACCTTCGACAGCGACAGCGTGCCCAAGACATAGCTGACGCCGGCGCCGATCGACACGACGCGGTGCAGCTTCACCGCCGCAGCCAGGGTCGTGTGCGGCGTCGCGAGCAAGATCGATTGGCCGGCGAACCGCTGCGGACCCTGCGTGGGGTAGTCGAGCACCGCGACATACGGGATGCCGACTCCGAGGCCGAACACCAGCCGATCGCGAATCGCCGGGATCGCGAGATACGCATCGAAGGCTGGACCGACGGGAATCGTGCGGACCTTGCCCTGTTTGCCGAACTTGTTGGGATCGAGATCGCCGGTCGCCACCGGTGTCGCGAAATCGAGGTTGTCCTCGTACTGGTGCTCGGAGCGAATGTCGCGGTTGAAGCTCGCGGCACCGACGATCACGCCGAGTCCGACCTGGAACTCGGTCGACTCGAGCGCGGTGAGGCGACCAGGATTCCACCAGGTCGCGGCGGCATCGCGGGCGACGGGTCCCGATTGCGCGCTGCCGATCGTCGGCGCGTCGAAGCCCGACGCCAACGCGGTCGAGGCCCACGACGTGCCGCACGCGGCGAGCAAGACGGGGAGGGCACGGGGCATCCGCAGATCGCTATAACATCGCTGCGCCGGACCCAAGATTGCACGAACCAATGCAATCGAAATTGCATTAATTACACGTATTGGACTCGATTTGTAGGATAATCGCGTTAGGAATTGAAGTTTTATCGCAGGTGGGACATGCATGGCCCAGTGATCCGATGAAGCGCTCTCTGACCGTCCTGTGGAGTCTCGCGTCGCTGGTGTCGGGCTGCACCGACGTGCGCGGCACCGATGCTGGTCCCGCCGTGGTCGTGCCCGAGGGCTCCTCATCGGGCGAGCCCGCGACCACCAGTGAGGCCTCCGAATCCGCCGACGTGCCGGGGCCACGACTCGATCTGCCGCCGGATGCCGAGACCACCAGCGGCGACGCCGACCAGACCTGCGCGAGCTTCAGCGCGTCGGGTGCAGTGGTTCCCAAACCCGCGGACATCATCATGGTCGTCGACAACTCGCCGAGCATGGTCGACGAAACCAACGCCGTGCAGGAAAACCTCAACGCGTTCTCCCAGCAGATCGTCGACGCGGGCATCGACTCGCGGGTGCTGTTGATGACCGCGTATCCGAATCCGACCGCGGCGCCGTCGATCGACACCGGCGTGTGTATCGACCCTCCCCTGGGTGGTGGGGGCTGCCCCCTCGAGGACGACAACCAACCGTTCTTCGCGCACATGCAGCAGAACATCGGCTCGGAACACGCCCTGGCGAAGATCCTGTCGACGCACACGAACTGGGCGCCGATGATGCGGCCCAACTCCGCCAAGCACCTCATCGTGGTCTCCGACGACGACTCGTACGTCACTTCCGAGGAGTTCGACGCTCAGTTCCGGGCGCTCGATCCGAGCTACGAGGGCTACGTGTTCCACGGCATCGTGTCGACCTCGAACTGCGCAAACTCGGGCTCGATCGGTGCGCAGTACCTGGCACTGGCCGCACTGACCGGCGGTGTCATCGGCGATCTGTGTCAGCAGGAGTTCCAGCCGGCGTTCGATGTGCTTTCGGCGGCGGTGACCGAGGGCACCACCTTGGCGTGCGAGTGGCCGATGCCGATCGCCCCCGACGGACGAACGATCGATCCCACGTCGGTCGAGATCGTCCTCGAGCTCGACGGCGAGCTGCTCGCGCCGCCGCGCTTGGAGGGGCTGGCAGACTGCGTTGCGGGTGAGCAGGGCTGGTACTTCGACGATCCCGAGGCGCCCACGCTGCTGGTGAGCTGCCCCCAGACGTGTGCCGCCGTGACGGACGCCGCAGTCGCCGAACTCGACATCGAGGTCGGCTGCGCCACCGTGGTCGCGGGCTGAGACCCGCTGGTTTCGCGTACCGCGTGCGTCACTGGGCGTGAGCGCTTGGCCTGCTGGAGCCGCGGCGATCCCCGCGCTAGGCTACCGCGGCTTGGGCGAGTCGCGACGACACCGGAACGCCGCGCAGGTCAGCGCGCTCTTCGAGGCCGCGATCTCGCATCATCGCAGCGGACGACTCGACGACGCCGAGCGTGCCTACGTCGAGGTGCTCGCCCGTGTGCCTGACCACTGCGGCGCGCTCAACATGCGCGGAGCCGTCGCCCTGGTGCGCGGGGATCCAACCGCCGCCTTGGGCTATCTCGATCTCGCCGTTTCCGCGGATGGCAAGGTCGCAGGCGTTCACCTCAACCGTGGCAATGCGCTGCGGGCGCTTGGGCGGCTCGCCGATGCTCGGGCCTCCTACGAGCGCGCGCTCGCGCTCGATCCGAACATGGCGGCGGCCCACATCAACCGCGGCAACGTGCTGCGCGATGGTGGTGTGCTGGACCTCGCCGAGGCCGGGTATCGCACGGCGCTCGCGCTCGTCCCCACGTCCTTCGCGGCCGCGGCGAACCTTGCCGCCGTGATCGCAGCGCAACCGGACCGTGCCGAGGCCAGCTTGGCCGCGTACGCCGCAGCCCTCGACCTCGCCGAGGCCCAGGGACTGCGGGGCCCCGATGTTGCCAACTGCCACAACGCGCTGGGTAATCTGTACCGCAGCGGCGGAAGACTCGAGGAAGCCCTCGAGTGCTTCGCGAAGGCGATCGATCTCGATCCGCTGTTCGCCCAAGCCCACGCCAACCTCTCCCGTGCACTCGCGGCCGCGGCGCGCCACGAGGAGGCTGTCGTGGCGATTCGCAGGGCAGTCGAGCTCCAGCCCGAGGTCGACACTCATCTCGAGGTCCTGGCTCTGCAGCTGCGTCGGCTGGGACGTCACGACCAAGCCGCTGCAGCCTACCAGCGGTGGATCGACAAGGATCCGGACAATCCCATCGCGGCGCACATGCACCGCGCACTCACGGGAGGCGCCGTGCCCGAGAGCGCCACCGTGGAGTATGTGCGACGCGAGTTCGATGGCTTCGCAGCGAACTTCGACGAGGTGCTGCGCACCAGGCTCGAGTACTGTGCGCCCGAACTGCTTCTGGGGGCGGTGCGGGCGGTGTTGGGCGACGTCGCGTCGCGGTTGACTGTCGCCGATCTCGGCTGCGGCACCGGATTGTGCCCACCATTGTTCCGCACGCTTGCGGCCCGGCTCGTGGGTGTCGACCTCTCCCCGCGGATGCTCGAGATCGCCGTGACCCGTGGTTACGACGAGCTCGTCGAGGGTGAGATCGCCGCATACTGCAGCGCGCACCCCGGCGAGTTCGACCTGCTCGTGGCGGCCGACGTGCTCATCTACGTCGGCACGCTCGATCGTACGCTGCAGGCAGCGCGTTGCAGCTTGCGCCCAGCGGGGCATCTCGCGTTCACGGTCGAGCGCGGCGACGAGGGTGGGCCCGGCTACGCGCTCAATGCCGGCGGCCGCTACACGCACACCCACGCCTACGTGACGCGGTCGCTGGAGCTGTCCGGGTTCACGGTACTTGCGGTGACGACCGCGCCACTGCGCACCGAACTCGGCGTGCCCGTCCTCGGGCTCGTCGTCGTGGCACGCGCGTGCTAGCGCACTGCCGCCGTCGTCACGCTGTCGAAGTCGCGCATCAACGCGTCCGCGAGGACGCGACCCAGGTGCAGATACCCGAGCTTGCTCATGTGCAGGTGATCCGCTTTGGCGAGCTTGGCCGTCACCCAGGTGTCCATCGCGCCGACGCCACCCATGAACGCTCGGGTGTCGAAGAACCCGCACTTTCGCTCCTGTGCGACCTCGCGCTGCACCTCGATGATCTGGTCCAACCTCGTCCGGGGAATCCACGCCCCGGTGTCGTCCTTCTCGGGGAAGTCGACCGGGCCCACCAGCAGGCAACTGGCCTGCGGCGCGGCCTCGGCAAAGCGCCCCAAGACGCGCTCCAGGTTTTCCCTGTAGGTCTCGATCGGTTCGTCGAGATCCATGCACTCGTTGGCGCCGTAGGCGAGCACGACCAGATCGGGAGCTCGGGCCCGCAGCGCGTTTGCCCAGCCGGGCTCGTCCCACGCCAACATGTTGGCCGCTCGGGTTCCACCGATGCCGAGCGTGTCGACGACAACGCCGGGTTCATCACGCTCGAGCGTTGCGCCGAGCAGACGGACCTCGCCGTCGCCGAGCACGCGGACTCGCAACGGCGGCAGCGGGCCATCGGCGGGTAACGTGGGGAGCGTTGGCGTGTGCACCATCGCTGAGGGCGCCGGCGCACGCGTGCTGATGGTGCCGAGCTTGCGGTCACCAAGCTCGAGCGTGAATCGTCCACCTTTGACCTGGCCGAGGTAGTGAAGATCGACCCGCCGGGTGTTCGCGTAGTCCGAGAACGACTCCGGCGCACCCGGGCCGATCGTGGTGGTGATGCGCTTGCGGGTGCCGGCCTGGGCGGCGCCGAGCAGGCCGAGATGCCCACCTTCGCGCAGGTTTTTCTTCTGGACGTGCTCGACCGTCCAACCCTTGGTCGTCTGGAGCACAACCTCATTGTGGCGGTGCCAACGCCACAGCGGCACGGCCGCGACGAACCCGATGCCACCATCACCGAAGCGTTGTTGCAGGTAGCCGCGCAGGTATCCGGGATAGCGGTCGACGGCGACCGACGACGAGCCGTATACGGCGATGCGAACCTTGCCGTCGGGGTCCTTGCCCCCGGCGAGCGCGCGCAAGGCCTCGTGGAAGTGAGTCAGTGCGAGCGGTGCATCGGTGATAGGGACGAAGTGCACGTTGGCATCGGAGGGCAGGGCCCCACCGAAGGTGCGGGTTTGGGCGTGAGCGTGCGCGGCTGTGCTCGCCGCCGTGACCACTGGTTCGGGGGCCACCACCACTGCCGGCAGGGCTTGGGGCGGGCTCGTCGGCGGCGCTCCCAACCGGGCGGCTGGCGTCGCAGCGGGCGACTCGGCGGGGGTCTTCGCGCCACACGCGAGCCCGAAGAGGCACAGGGCGATGGCTGCGATGCGCACGTCATCCCAAGCGTAGCGCGGCTGTCGGCGGATCGCTGCTTTTCGACAGCGAAGCGGCGAGGTCAGACCTCGAGGCCGGCGAAGTAGTAGGAGCGCACCAACGCGCGCTGGCCCTCGGGCCCGCGGCCAGGCATCGCACCGACTTCTTCACGCACGATGTCAGCGGGACATCGTCCGGTCGCCGCCAGCTCCGCCAGCGGTTGGACGAAACGCGCCTCGGTGCGGCCGCGGTCGTCGCGGACATCCGCGCGCTCGAGGGCGGCGTGGGCCAGCTCGACGAGCCGGGCGGCGTAGCGCTGGAGGTGGGGCGCGCTCAACCCCGCGTGGCGGGCGTCGAACCACAACTCGGCGCGGGCGTCGGCATCGAGGCCGCCGAGCAGTTCCCACGCCTCGGCCCCGGCCTCGTCGTCGTACAGCAAGCCCTGCAAGACGGCCGGCAGCGCGCACAGGTAGCGCGACGGCACCGCGTCGGCGGAGCGGAACTCGATGTACGGCTTGAGCCGAACCTCGGGAAACACCGTCGACAGATGCAGCACCCAATCGCCCCAGGTCGCGCTGTGGTGCACGCCATCCGCCGCAACGAACCCGTCACGCATGAACTGCGAAAACGGAACATGGTGGGGGTGGTACTGGCCCGCGCGCTTGACGAAGAACGTCGGGATCGCGAGTGCCCAGTCGATATATTGCTCGTACGAGAACGGTGCGCCCTCGAACACGAACGGTGGCGTGCCGCAGCGGTCGTTGTCGACGTCGGTCCAGACCACACTGCGCGCGGTTCGGAGCCCGGTGTCGCGACCCTCGACGAACGGCGAGTTCGCAAACAGCGCTGCAAGCACCGGCGCAATGGCGTTGGCGACCCGCAACCGCTGGCCGCACTGGACCTCCGACGCGAAGTCGAAGTTCGCTTGCACGGTGCACGTGCGCAGCATCATGTCGAGGCCTTGGCCGCCACGTGTCGGCAGAAACTGCCGCATCACGCGATAGCGGCCCTTGGGCATCCACTGGATCTCCTCGCGCGTTGCCCAGGGGTGGAACCCCGCCGTGAACCACGACAGTCGCAGCGGGACCGAGACCGCGTGCAGCTCGCGGTAGTGCTCGGTGAACTCGGCGCAGGTTTCGTGGATGTTGTGCAGCGGCTTGCCGCTGAGCTCGAATTGGCCGCCAGGCTCGAGCGTGATCGAGGCACCGTCGCGCCGCAGCTCGATGATCTCGCCGTCGGGACCACGATCGGGCCCCGGTGCCCAGCCAAACTGCGCGCACAGTCCATCGAACACCTTGGTGATGTCCGCGTAGCTCACCGGCTCCAACGGCCCCGCGTTGGGGGGCACCCGCACGCCGAACTTCTCCAGCTCGGTGCCGACGAGATGCGTGCTGCGGTCGGGACGCTCCGCGGCCACGAACACGTCCACGAGGTCCGCGCGCGAGATCGGGGCGTCGTGGGGATGCTCCCTCACGGGTGGTGTCGGCCGGTTGATCACGTGGTCGGTCGCATGGATGACACGCATTGGCGAGAAACTCCAAGCCCGATCGCCCCTGCGCGGTCGCGTGTTACCGGCCTTCGCTCACCTGGGTCAGGCCGAACTCCGGCGTGTGGACACGCGAACTCGACCCGGCAGGCCAAAGCCTCCGTGGCTTGACCGCCGCAACCCGCCATTGTTAGCCTTCGCCGGCCCGATTTTCCACCTAGGGACCCCCTTCGCCGATGTCCACCGCTGCTTCTCGCGCCAGTTCGTCCAACCTTCCCGGCCACGCCCCAGGTCACGGCCAGGGTGGTGGCTTCGGTTCTGGATCGGGTGGCGGCGCGTACGGCGGCTGCGTCATCGGGGCCCGGATCACGGTGCGCGGGGCGTTGTCCGGCGAGGAAGATCTCGTGGTCGAGGGCCGCGTCGAGGGCCGCATCACGCTCGAAGGACGCCTCCTGATCGCGCCCGGCGGCGTCGTCGAAGCCGATGTCGAGGCCACGAGTGTCGAGGTTCGCGGCGAGGTTCGCGGCGATATCGTCGCCACCGGTTCGATCACCATCGAGCGCGGCGCCCAGGTCACCGGCAATGTCCGCGCACCGCGCGTGATGATCCACGACGGCGCGCGCTTCGAAGGCGCAGTCGAGATGGACGTCGCACTTCCCGAGGGGTTTGGCCGCACCCGCTAGCCGCCAAACCTCTGAGCTCTTCCCAACCCCGGACGCAATCCTGCGGCCAAGCGCGCTTGCCCCAACCAGCAGACCATTCATGGCCAACACCGTCATAGGCAGCACCATCGTCATCGACGGCGAGATCTCGGGGGACGAGGATCTCGTCGTCCAGGGGACCGTCAAAGGCCGCGTCAGCCTGCGCGAGAACATCATCGTCGAGGAAAGTGGTGTGCTCGAGGCCAACGTCGAGACCGCCACGATCACCATCCACGGTCGTGTCACGGGGGATGTCCACGCGACCGAACGAGCAGAACTCAAGAGCAACTGTCGCGTGGTCGGAGACATCCGGGCTCCCCGCGTCCTCATCGCCGACGGCGCGTCCTTCAAGGGCAGCGTCGACATGGACGCCTAGCGATGGCTCGTACGCAACCATCCGCGCTGGCACCCACGGGCGTCGGCACGATCATCGGGCCGGAGATCCGAGTGCTCGGCCGTGTGACCGGCCAAGAGGACTTGCACGTGCAAGGCCGCATCGATGGGTCCATCGCACTCACCGAGACCTTGTTCGTTGCGCCCGGCGGCGTCGTCGCTGCCGAGGTCGAGGCGCTCAATGTGGTGGTCTCCGGGGTTCTCGTCGGCAACGTCACGGCCCGCGACTGCGTCACCTTGAATCCGGGCGCCAAGCTGGTGGGAGACATCACGGCGCCCCGCCTCATCATCGCCGACGGCGCCGCATTCAAGGGCAACGTCCACATGAGCGGGGACGTCGACGAGACCGGTGCGGCGCGGTCGGCCGCCCGCGCCCGTCCGGCACCACCCACTCGCCGAGCCGCCGCCCCCGAGCGGGTGGTCGTCCCCGAGCGGGTGGTCG
>CANLQR010000052.1 GCA_947492135.1 Deltaproteobacteria bacterium
TCGTCGGGTCGGGCACGGGCACGGGCACGGGCACGGGCAAGTGATCGAGCTCGCGGTGAGCGATGACGGCCCCGGCGACGACGAACACCACGGCACTGGCACTGCGCACGCGGATCTGCGCGCGCGGCTGCAGCTGCTGTACGGCGGCGAGGCCACGATCGAGGCCGGGCCAAGGCCCGAGGGTGGCTACCGGGTGGTCCTGCGGCTGCCGGAGTCCGGGCCATGAGAGTGCTGGTGGTGGATGACGAGGCGCCGGCCCGCCGCCGGCTCATCCGCATGCTCGCCGAGGTCGCGGATGTCGAGGTGGTGGCCCAGGCCCGTGACGGGGTCGAGGCCCGGGCGATGATCGCCGCGCATGCGCCCGACCTGGTCCTGCTCGACGTGCAGATGCCGGAGCTGGACGGGCTGACTCTGGCCCGCGATCCGGGAGTGCCTGCGATCGTGTTCACCACGGCCCACGCCGAGCATGCGGTTGCGGCGTTCGAACTCGCCGCGGTCGACTACCTGCTCAAGCCCATCGAACGCGAGCGCTTGCAGCACGCCTTGGCGCGTGTGCGCGATCGGATCGCTCGTCGTGTGCCCCCGAGCCTCGACACCGCGGAACTCGGCGAGCTCATGCGAGCCGCCCGCGACAGCACAGCGCCGCCGCGGCTCTCGGCCCGCGAAGGCAACCGCGTGCGATTGTTCGAGCTCTCCGCCGTCACGCGCTTGTGGGCCCAGGACAAGTACGTGGTGTTGATCCACGACCAGCGCGAATATCTACTCGACGAGAGCCTCGCCGAGCTCGAGGTGCGTCTGTCCGCGTTCGGCTTCATGCGGGTGCATCGCGCCGAGCTGATCAACGTCGCCGCGGTGGTGGCGATCGTCGGAGAATCCGGCCAGGCCCGGGTGGAGCTGCGCGATGGGCAATCTGCGCCGGTCTCGCGACGGGAGCTTCCGGCGCTGCGTCGACGGCTCGGGCTGTGACGTCGCGTAGCGTCGAGGATACCGGCGCATCGGTGACACGCGATCAGAACGCGCGGCGCACGGGCCAGGCGGTGGCGCGGGGCTCGTCAGCGGTTGGTCCGTGCTAGAGTCCGCCGACGTCCGTGTTGCCCCACGTCCTTTCGATCTCGCCGACCGAGCTGGTCGACCACGCGGTCGAATCGGGCGTTGCGCTGCGGATCGAACAGGCCCGGCGGATCCTCGTCGATGCGTGGGCGCACCCCAGTCGGCCTCGACCCCGCGAAACCGTGTCGGTGCGCACCCGCAGCCAGGTCGAGGCGCTGCTGCGGCACGATCGGCTCGAGATCGTCGAACGCGCCGAGGATCCCTCCGATGGGTTCGTGAAGTACCTGTTGCGCGCCCACGACGGCGCCGAGTTCGAGGCCGTGCGGATCCCACTGCATCGGCCTGGGCGCTTCAGCGTGTGCCTGTCGTCGCAGGTCGGCTGCGCGATGCGCTGTGACTTCTGTGCGACCGGCCGCCTGGGTTTGACGCGCAACCTCGAGGCCTGGGAGATCCTCGCGTCGTTCGTGGCCATCCGCGACGAGGCGCCCGGTCGGGTGACGGGTGCGGTGTTTCAAGGCCAAGGCGAGCCGTTGCACAACTACGACGAGGTCATCCGCGCCGGGCTGCGCCTGCGCGACCCCTGTGGTGCGGCGATCTCGGGCGACGCGATCACGATCTCGACCGTGGGCCTGGTGCCGCAGATCCGGCGCTTCACAGCCCAGCGCCTGCCGTTTCGTCTGATCATCTCGCTGACCACCACCGACACCGCAAAGCGCGGACGGCTGCTTCCCGTGGTCTCGCGCTTCGAGCTCGAGGACCTCGCCGACGCGATCCGCAGCCACCAAGCGGCCACCGGCGGCAGGGTGACCATCGCGTGGGTGCTGATGGGCGGGATCAACACCGGCACCGACGAGGTCGAGCGGCTCCAACAGTTGTTCGCTGGGGTGCCGATCATCGTCAACCTGATCGACGTCAACGACGCGCGACCCGGTGGCTATGCGCGGGCGGACGACGCCGAGCGCGGTCGGTTGCTCGATGGTCTCGCCGCCGCGAAGATTCCGTTCGTCCGCCGCTACTCGGGTGGCGCGGCACGACACGCGGCCTGCGGGATGCTCGCGGCCAGCCGCTTCGAGGGAGCCTGACCCTTACAGGGTCTGGCTCCTCCGCGCCCGCGCCCGCGCCCGTGCCCGACCGGATGTAGATCACATCTCGCGACCTGCGTGGTTGTCGCACACGGGCACGGGCATGGGCACGGGCATGGGCACGGAGGAGCCAGACCCCAACAGGGTCTGGCTCCTAGCCCGGCCACTGCAGGCCTTCGCACACCACACGAGTCCCTGCGGGCAGCCGCAGCTCGAAGACCTCGTCGAGGACGACCAGCAGCTCCTCGGGGGTCTCGATGCGATGGTGCTCGGCGCTGCCATCGGCCCGGCGAAAGGTCAGGTCGTGATTGAGCAGGCTGTGCCGCACGCCGTGTTCGGCCGCGCGTGCGACCACCAGACGGTTTCTGAAGTGCGACAGCGGATGCGCGCTGGTGAACCAGTTCGCGACCTCGCGATCGACAGGCGGCATCTGCTCGAGGGTGAACTCGCAGACATCCTGCCACTGCTCGGCCCCTTGCCCGCCCAGGCGCACCTGGTGAAATAGCCGGCCGTCCTCGCGAATGATGCGCCGGGGCTCGTGGGGCGTGGACTGTTCGTCCTCGAGATCGAGACGCAGCGCCGCGGTGGGCGACAGCCCGCCGACACCGACGTCGGCGAGCCAAGGTTTGCCCTCGATCTCGACGCGAACGAACATGTGAGTGCGCGGCGGCGTGAAGTCGCGCGGGCGCTGCAATCGGACCCGCGCGCTCAGTGGTTGCACCGAGAATCCGAGGCTCTCCAGCACGTGGAGCAGCAGGCCATTGTGCTCGAAGCAGTAGCCGCCGCGATGGCCATGCACGAGCTTGCCCAGCAGCGATTCGAGGTCGAGCGCGATCGGACGCCCGAGCAGCACGTCGAGATTCTCGAACGGAATCGTGCGCACGTGGGCGTTGACGATCGCGTTGAGCGTCGCGAGTGTGGGCTCGCGCGAGCCGCGATGGCCGATGCGTTCGAAGTAGGGGTCGAGCGGGTCGCTCATGGCCGGCGTAGCCTAACAGGCCGGGGCACAAAGCCAGCTTAGAACCCGCGCGGGCATGGGCACGGGCGCGGGCGCGGAGGAGCCAGACCCGCTACGGGGTCTGGCTCCTAGCCGAACTTGCCGGTCACGTAGTCCTCGGTCCGCTTGTCCTTGGGCTTGGTGAACAGCGCATCGGTCTCGGTGAACTCGACCAGCTCACCCTGCAGCAGGAAAGCGGTCTGTTGCGACACGCGCGCGGCCTGCTGCATGTTGTGCGTCACGATCACGATCGTATAGCGCTCGCGCAGGGTTCCCAGCAGGTCCTCGATGCGGGTGGTCGCGATCGGATCGAGCGCCGAGCAGGGCTCGTCGAGCAGCAAGACCTCGGGTTCGACCGCGAGGGCTCGGGCGATGCAAAGCCGCTGCTGTTGACCACCCGAGAGGCTGGTGCCGGGCTCGCGCAGGCGATCTTTGACCTCGGACCACAACGCGGCCTGCTGCAAGGCGCTCTCGACCACCGCATCGAGGTCGCCCGGGCGCATCCCGGTCAATCGCAGCCCCGCCAGCACGTTGTCGCGGATCGACATCGTCGGAAACGGATTGGGCTTCTGGAAGACCATCCCCACCCGCCGACGGATGAGCACCGGGTCGACACCACTGGCGTAGATATCCTCGCCATCGAGCTGGATCGAGCCCCGATGCGTGGCGCCGGGCACCAGCTCGTGCATCCGATTCAGACAGCGGATCAACGTCGACTTGCCGCAGCCCGAGGGCCCAATGACCGCCGAGATCTCATGCTCGGGGAGGTCGAGCGACACGCGAACCAGGACCTGCTTCTCGCCGTGCCACGCCGAGAGTTCCTGCACGCTGAGCTTCGCCGCGACTCCGGGGTTGGACATCTGCGCGGGTTCCATAGTCCTGTACGGGGGCGAGAGGCAAGCGTCGCTGTCTACGGTGGTCTGCATCACCGACCAAGCCGTTTCTGCATGCGGTTGCGGGTGATGATGGCGGCGGCGTTGAGCACCAGCAGCGTGGCCATCAGTACGATGATTCCGGCCGCAGCATTGACAGCGAACCCCGCCTGGGGCCGACTGGTCCAGTTGAAGATCTGGATCGGCAGGGCCGAGAACGGCGCCATCGGTCCATCCGGAAGAAAGTCGACGTAGCTCAGCGCTCCGAGGACGACCAGGGGTGCGGCCTCCCCAATCGCCCTCGAGATCGCGAGGATCGAGCCGGTGAGGATGCCGGGGATCGCCAGCGGCAAGACCACCTGCCGCACGACCTGCCAGCGGGTGGCACCCAGGGCGAGCCCGGCCTCGCGGAGCCCCCGAGGCACGGTACGCAGGGCCTCGCGGGTCGACAGGATGATGATCGGAAGCACCAACAGCGCGAGCGTCAACGCGCCGGCGAGCAACGATCGGCCCAGCGACAGCGCCCGGACAAAGAGCTCGAGACCGAGCAAGCCGTAGATGATGGACGGGACTCCAGCGAGGTTCGAGACGTTGACCTCGATCAGGGTCGCGAGTCGGCCTCGCCGCGCATACTCCTCGAGATAGATCGCCGCGCCCACGCCGATCGGCACGGCGATCGCGGCGGTGAGGCCCACCAGCCACAGGCTCCCGACGGCGCCCGCGATGATCCCCGCATGCTCGGGGCGGCGCGACGGAAAGCTCGTCAGAAACTGGACGTCGATGCGCCCGATGCCGGTGCGAACCACGTCGAACAGCAACACGCCGAGCACAGCGACCGGCAGCAGCGCGGCCAGCAGGCACAGCCAGCGAAACCCATGCTCGAGTGTCCGACTCGGTGGGCGCGTGGCAGGTGGACGCAGGCGGTTCATCGCTCCCGAAAGCGGCGAGCCCACCGCTGGCTGAGGAGGTTGGCCGCGAAGGTGATCGCGAACAAGGTGGCGCCCACAACGAAGATCGTCCGGTACTCGAGGGTGCCGGTCGGCGTGTCGCCCATCCCGACCTGCACGATGTAGGCGGTCATCGTCTCGACCGGAACCTGAGGATTGAGCGTGAGCCGAGGCTGCTGGCCCGCGGCAATCGCCACGATCATCGTCTCGCCGACCGCGCGCGACACGGCGAGCACGACCGCCGCCGCGATACCCGACAGCGCGGTCGGCAACACCACGCGAAACACGGTCGCCAGCTTCCCGGCGCCCAGCGCATAGGCACCCTCACGCACGGACCCGGGAACCGCCGAGATCGCGTCTTCGCCCAGTGACGTGATCATCGGGATGATCATCACCCCCATGACGATCCCGGGTGCGAGTGCGTTGAAACCCGAGAGCTCGGGCATGAACTTCTGCAGCACCGGTGTCAGCGTGACCAAGGCGAAGTAGCCGTAGACGATCGTCGGCACCCCGGCGAGCAGCTCGAGCGTGGGCTTGAGCACCCCGCGGATTCTGGGGGTCGCGAACTCGCCGAGATAGATCGCGGCGAGCAGCCCGAACGGCAACGCGACGGCGATGGCGATCGCCGAGGTCAGGAACGTGCCAGCCAGCAGCGGCCAGATGCCAAAGTGCTTGTCGGCGAACAGCGGCGTCCACTGGGTGTCGAACAAAAATGCGCTGATCGGCACCTCGGCGAAGAACTCACCGGTCTGGCGGACCAAGATCGCGAGGATGGCCGCGGTGGTGACCACCGAGAGCAGCGCGCAGCCCAGCATACTGCGCTCGATCAGCGCTTCGCCCACGCGACGCGAGCGTCGCATCGAGGCCGGGCGTGCCATCGGTCACCTCGCGCGCAGCAGATCCTCGACGCGAGTGCCAACGCGCGAGCCGTGACCGCCTGCCGCCGAGCCTGGCGTCCTGGCCTTGAAACGGGCACGAACCAGCTCGTACGCCGCGTCGGGCAGGGGGATGTAGCCGACCTCGGTGACCAACGCAGGGCCCTCGTCGAGGTAGAAGCTGACGAACGCGGCGACATCGGGGCGTTGTGCCGCCTGCTTGGCGACGTAGATGAAGATCGGCCGCGACAATGGCTGGTAGGTGCCATCGTTCACGGTCTGGATCGATGGCACAATCGGTCCTACGCCGTTGTCGGCCCGGCCGTCGTCGACCGGCACGAGCTTGAGCTTGGCGGCGTTCTCCGCGTAGTAGGCGAATCCGAAAAAACCCAGGGCCTGTTTGTCGGAGGCGATGCCCTGCACCAGGACGTTGTCGTCCTCGCTGGAGGTGTAGTCGCCGCGGCTCGAATGCTCTTTGCCGACGATCGCCTGGGTGAAGTAGTCGTAGGTGCCCGAGTCGACCCCTGCGCCGAAGAGGTGGATCTCGTCATCGGGCCAGCCCGCGCGGACATCGCTCCACTTGACGATCTTTCGCTGGGCCTCGGGGGCCCACAAGATCTTCAGCTCGTCCACGGTGATGTGGTCGATCCACGTCGCGGCGGGGTTCACCACGATCGCGAGGCCGTCATACGCGACGGGCAGTTCGATGTATTCGATGCCGCCTTGTTGGCACAGCTCGACCTCCTCGGCCTTGATCGGTCGCGACGCCCCGGTGATCGCGACCTCGCCCTTGCAGAACTTCTTGAAGCCACCACCCGTGCCCGACATGCCCACGGTAACGCGGGCGTCGCCTTGTTTCTTGAACTCCTCGGCGACCGCTTCGCTGATCGGGAACACGGTGCTGGACCCATCCACCGCGATCACGGGCGCGCTGCGCGAGGGCCCGCCTGGGCACCCAGTGGCGAGGAACAAGCCGGTGCAGCACAACGCGACCCGGCACCTGCGATGGAACTCCACGGCTGGATGCGAGCAAAGCACGGCTTTGTTACGGGGGCATGACGTTTGCGAGCCGCCCGAGAAAAAGCCTCGGACGGGTCGCGAAAGCGCCCTAGAAGTGGAGCTGCAGCTGCAAACGGACCCGGTCGGTGCCGTTCTTGCGGGCGTCGCTGGCGGTGGTGCCATAGGTCTCGTCCCAGACCCGGAAGTAGTCGAGCTGCAGCTTGAGGTCGTGGGCGATGAAGTACCAGTTGAGACCGCCACCGGCTTCGTCACTGTCGGGCAGGCTAGAGGCGCCGAATTTGTTTTGGACCAGGCCGTAGCGACCGACGACCTCCAGTGGGATCTTCGGCACCACATAGCCGAGCTGCGCGTACCAGCCCAAGCCCTGCCTCGCATCAGGCGCAGTGATCAGCATGTCCATGTCGTCCACGGCGCCGCCACTGATGCGGTTGTACCCGCGACGCAGGTGGAACGCGGTGGCGAACGACACCCCGTACCACTTGAACAACAGGTCGGCGTTCATGTGATGGAAGTCAGTGGTGCCGAGGTCGGGCGGCAGATCACCGAGGTTGCCGCGCGCGGCGTGGGCCCGATCGTGGTAGCCGTAGGCGGCACCGATGCTCAAGCCTGGCTTCTTCGATCGCGCCACGTCGCCCTCGGTGTAGTCATCGAACGCGCCGAACGGCAGGACCTCGACGCGCCCGACGTAGAGCATCCCTGGGTCGCTCAGCTCGAATACGTTGCGTCCCTCGCCCATGTACACGCCCGCATAGTAGGCCAGCCGGCCACCAAGGCCGCCGAGATCCTTGGAGTACGCCTGGACACCGAGGTCGCGATCGAGGTTGAACTCGGCGCTTACGATCGAACGATCGACCAGGTTCAGGTTTGCCGACGAATTGACCCGCTGACGGCTGAACGGCACCTTCGTCTGGCCCATCCACACGGTGAAGTCGCGCAGCCGATCGAACTCGATGCGAGCGTCACGCAGCGGATTGCGACGAATGCTGCCCGCCTCGGTGGGCAGGTCGTTCTGCATGTCGCGCGGAGAGAAGCCGAACTGGAAGTAGTACTTCACATGGGGACTGAAGACATTGCCCGCGAGCGAGAGGCGAGCGCGCCGGATCTGCAGCATGTGCTGCGTCTCCTTCATCGGCCGGTTGGGATGCTCGAGTTCGTAGCGAAACTGGATGCGACCGCGCATCTGGATCGAGAAGCGCTTGTCCTTGCTGGACAGCGTCCAGCCCTTGCCGATCTTGTACTTGGAGTCCGACGCGTCGGACTCGTCCCCGACCTTGGCGTTGAACACCGTCGCATCGGTCTTGCCCCACGCCCCAGGGCGCTTGTAGCCCTCGGCCGCGGGTGGTGCCGCCTTGGTCGCTGCGACCGCAGGCTCGGGCACGACCTCGGGCTTGGGCGCCTCGTGGGTGTGCTCCGGAACGATGGGTTGAGGCGCGTCGGGCGGCTCGGGCGGCTCGGGCTCATCGGGCACATCCGGCTCGTCGGGGGCGGCCTCGACAGGCATCGCATCGGCCGCAGGCCCGGGCCCCGGTGCGCCACCATCGGGCTCGCGATGCGTCACTGGGGACGGCGCCGCGGTGGCCGGAGCGTCGGGCGCGAGCGTGAACAACGCGAGCAATGCGGGCTGAAACATCGGTCCGAGAGTCCGCGGGGGACGTTTTCGCCCACGAGACATACACGTTACGTCTCTGAGATATTGTGACCTCCCGGTCACATTTGCGGAGGCGGCCGCGCTAGGGGACCACCGCGACAATCCGCAGGGGGCCACCCGAGCCCCCACCGATCTTCATCGGCAGGGCAATCACCACGGCGCCGGTCTCGGGCACCATGCCCAGCTGCGCGACGTTCTCGAAGGTGGGGACCTCCGCGTTGGCGAGCACCCGACGCGCCGCGAAGGTCTTCGACGGCCCGTGATCGAGACTCGCAGTGTCGATACCGACCGCTGCCACGGCGCGCTCGACCAGAAGCTCCGCGGCTTCGGGGGTGATGCCGGGAAAGTGCAGTCCGTCGGTCTTGCGTGGGCGATCATCGCCGAGGTAGCGCTTGCGGTCGGGCCAGCGCTCCGACCAACCACTGCGGATCAACACGATCGTCCCCGCCGCGAGTTCACCGTGCCGTTGCTCGAACGCCGTGATGTCGGCAGGCTCGAGCTGGGCGTCGGGATTCACCGCGGCCTTGGCCGCGATGTCGATCACCACGGCCTTGGCCATCAGGCGCGGCAGCGGCACACGATCCGCAGTGGACTTGCCCGCGGCGAGGTGCGCGGGAGCGTCGAGGTGAGTGCCACCTTGTTCCGGGGCGCAAATGTGCCCCGCTGCCGAGGCTGCGCTGCGTCCGCGATCCGCGGCCTCGCGACGAAAGCCGAACGTCTCGGAGGGCCAGTAGAGGGTTTCCTCGTCGAACACGTGGGTCAGATCAACGATCGTTGCCCCCGGCGGCACGATGCTCGCCAACAGCGCCTCGCCGCTGATGTGGGCCGCGGTGATGGTGGGATCGTGCCAGTAAGCGTGGTGGTAGCCGACGCGATCGGTATGCACGAGCGCTTCGTCGGGCACCACTGGGGCACGAGTGCAGGCCGCCGGCGCCAGGAAGGCGCCAAGGGCGATCAGGGCGAGTTTCGTGGCCAATCGCTGCGGCATGGCGCGGATTCTACGCCACCTTCCCGGCTTGCGCGCGCCTCGGCGGTGACCGACAGTGGAAGCCATGGACCTGCGGCGTTGGCCACTGATCTCGATGGTGACGCTGCTGGGCTGCCCCTCGCCGGACTCCGCAGGATCGGCGTCCGCGTCGGCCTCCGACGGCGCCACGGGTGACACCGAAGCCACCACAGGCACGAGCGCGACCTCGGCGATGACCGCCGCGAGCGCGACCATGGGCTCGGCGAGCATGTCGGCGAGCGACGCGACCGAGACCGCCGACGCGAGCTCGAGCGCCAGTGCGTCGCTGACGGATGGGACCCAGACCGCGACAGACGGGACGGACGGGACGGACGCGAGCGCGGCGGACGCGAGCGCGACGGACGCGAGCGCGACGGACGCGACCGACACGAGTGCGACCGCGACCACCGGCAGCGGGTCGGACACCGACAGCAGCAGTGGCTCGGACACCAACGAGTTGTGTGGCAACGCAGACCTCGATCCGGGCGAGCAATGCGACGACGGCAACGGCGACAACGACGACGCGTGCGTCGAGTGCGTGGACGCGTGGTGCGGCGACGGTGCCGTCTACGCCGGCGTCGAGGAGTGCGACGACGGCAACCAGAGCAACGAAGACAACTGCACGGCCGCGTGCATGGACGCGGCGTGCGGCGATGCCTTCGAGCAGATCGGCGAAGGCTGTGATGACGGCGGAACGATCGACAACGACGGCTGCAGCGCTGACTGTGTCGACGAGCCGTTCTGTTACATCTACAGCCCCCAGGTGCACTGCCCCACCGATGCGTTGCAGTGGTGCCAGCAGATCGAGGCCGACTGTGGGGACCCCGAGCACGCGCAAACCGCCTGCAACGCGTGCATGGGCGGCGGCTGCGAGCTCGGCGAGCTGACCTGTGCCGATAGTGGCGCTGCGGCTGTGCCGGCCGCAGCGTGCCCCGACGACTATTCGTTCGTGTACAGCAGTGGCATGTGCAACGCGGGCAACGTGATCTTCGAGTGCCAGGGCGGCGGCACGTTCGGCAACTGGTGCGTGCCGGCGTGAACGGCCAGCTGAGGCGCTGGTTTGGCGACTAGACCAGCGCCACGATCGAGGCGACCAGCGCCACGATCGCGGTCGCGCCGAGCACGAGCATGACCGTCGTCGGACTCGGCAGCGCTCCGTCGAGAGCGCGGGCAGCGGCCAGTGATCGCGCCGCGCGTGGGGTCGAAGCCTCGGCCGCCGGGACCTGGGTCAGCGGCTGCTCGGGCGCGGGCGCCGTGACCGGCTCCGGTCCGGGCGTGCTCACGATTGGCGCGGACGGCGGTGGGGAAGTGGGGTGCTGGGCCGATCGCGCTGCGGGCGACTGCCACGGACGTGGTGCGGCGGTCGGGGCACGAGGCGTCGCCCGCGACGCCGACTCGCCCCGAGACGGGCGTGGGGGTGCACGTTTGGGCATGATCGAACAGCCGGTCAGTGAGTCTCCGATCCCCGGATCGGACTCGATGCCCAGATGCAGTGGGATGACATCGGCGGACTCGACGGCCTGATCCGACGCGTCATCGCTTGCGGGATCCTGGGCTTGAACGGGCTCGATCAACACCACGCAGCGCGCCGCGGCGAGCGTCCGCAAGGCCAACATCCCGCGGAAGCGACCAAGCATCGCGCCTTCGATGATCTCGTCCAGCGACGACTCGCCGTCGCACAACGCCCAGACCACCAGCGCATCGTTCCACTCGGCAATCGCGGCGGGGTCGGGATCGCTGAAAAAATCCCAGGCGTCTTCCGAGCCGCTTGGAGCTCGCGCCACAGGGCGCTCGCCGGGTTCCGCGATGGGGATCGCGAGCCGCTCGAGATCGCCGAGCGCCTCGAGGATCTTGGGCAGCTCGTCGAAGCGGCGGGCGTGTTCGAGTAGAACGTGGCCGAGCGTGGGCCCCACGTCTTCCGGCAGGCGAGTTCCGAGCCACTCGATGTCCCCGCGAAACAGGGTCATCCGGGTGCCGGGCATACGACCAAGCGTGAGCTGATCGAGAACCCGCTCCTCGACGAACGCCCGGGCAACCCTCATCCAGCCCGGGTGGGCCTCGCCGAGCTCAGCGTCGGGTCCGAACCGCGAGGGATGACGACGATGAACCTCGGCAACGTAGGGCTCGAGCTGATCCAAAGGCCCGAGACCGTGGGCTGCATCCAGTCGGCCGCGGTTGACCTCGAACGCGAACGCATCGTCCGACGTCTCGATCACCAGCACCCCTGACGGATGCTGAGATGCGAGCGCGGCCAGGACGTCCACCACCGGAAGATCGCGGGCCGAAACCGCACACACCGGCGTGATCGCTGCGGCGTCGGGACCCACGGTCGCGAACGCCATCCCCCGCACCACCAGGGTCCGACGGCCAGTCCCGACCACCGACACCGCATTCCCGGTGAGATGTTCGGCTACCAGCTCACGTGGCGTGACCGTGACTCGACCGGTCGTGGTCTCGGGACCAGCGACCGACGACGGCCGACGAGGGGCGCGTTCTGACATTCTACAAGCTCGCTTACTACTCATGCGGGAGCGCGGTGCCGCGCGCAAGCGGACGCCGTCGGATCCTGGAACATTCGCTGCGACCCATCACCGGACGCATCGCCATGTGGGTGCGCGATTTTGATAGATTCGCCGGCGATGGTTCATCCACTCGCGGGCAAGTTGGCCCCTCGTTCTGCGCTCGTCGACGTTCCCAAGCTCGTCAGCGCGTACTACACCGGCACGCCCGATGCCGCCGAACCGAGCCAAGCGGTCGCGTTCGGGACCTCGGGGCATCGCGGCAGCTCGCTGCACACGGCCTTCAACGAGGCACATCTGCTGGCGATCACCCAGGCGGTGTGCGAGTGGCGGGGCGCCCGCGGGATCGATGGGCCGGTGTTCCTTGGCCGCGATACCCACGCGCTGAGCGAACCTGCACACACCAGCGTGTTGGAGGTACTGGTCGGCAATGGCGTCGCGATTCGCTTGGCGATCGGCGAAGCCCCGACGCCCACACCCGCGGTTTCGTTCGCCATCCTCGAGTACAACCGCGGCCGGGTTTCAGGCCTCGCCGATGGACTCGTACTGACGCCGAGCCACAACCCGCCCGAAGACGGTGGCATCAAGTACAACCCGCCCAACGGTGGGCCCGCCGACAGCGACGTCACCGCAGTGATCGAGGCCCGCGCCAACGAGATCATGCGCGGTGCCAATCGCGAGGTTCGGCGGGTGACCGCGGCGCGTGCCCGGGCCTCGGGCCTGCTGGTCGCCCACGACTTCGTCGGGCCCTACGTCGCTGCGCTCTCCGAGATCATCGACATGGACGGCATCGCGAGCGCGGGCCTGAAGATCGGGGTCGATCCGATGGGCGGCGCGGGCATCGATTTTTGGGCGCCGATTCGCGAGCGCTACGGCTTGTCGATCGAGGTCGTCAACGACGTCGTCGATCCGACGTTCTCGTTCATGCCCCTGGATCGTGACGGCCGCATTCGGATGGACTGCTCATCGCGATGGGCGATGGCATCGTTGGTCGCGCTCAAGGACCGATTCGACATCGCGTTCGGCAACGACACCGACTATGACCGCCACGGGATCGTGGCCCCGTCGTGTGGCCTGCTCAACCCCAATCATTATCTCGCCGTCGCCATCGAGTATCTGTTCACCCATCGTCCGGCATGGCCGTCGTCGGCGGCGGTCGGCAAGACGCTGGTCAGCAGCAGCATGATCGATCGCGTGGTCGCGACCTTGGGGCGGCGCTTGTGCGAAGTGCCAGTGGGCTTCAAGTGGTTCGTCGATGGGCTCGCGGACGGCAGCTTCGCCTTCGGTGGCGAGGAGAGTGCCGGTGCGACCTTTGTGCGCCGCGACGGTGCGGTGTGGACCACCGACAAGGACGGAATCATCCTCGATCTGCTGGCGGCCGAGATCACGGCAAAGACCGGTCGCGATCCTGGTGAACGCTACCGCGCCCAGACCGAGCGCTTCGGCGAACCGGTCTACGAGCGGATCGACGCCCCTGCGACGGCCAAGCAAAAGGCCGTGCTCAAGCGGCTCACTCCTGAACAAGTGAGCACGCGCGAACTCGCGGGAGATCCCATCCGCGCGATCCTGACCCGAGCGCCGGGCAACGATGCCCCGATCGGAGGTCTCAAGGTGGTGACCGAGCACGGTTGGTTTGCTGCGCGACCGTCCGGCACCGAGGATGTCTACAAGATCTACACCGAGAGCTTCCGGGGATCCGATCACCTCAAACGCATCCAAGACGAGGCGCAGGCGATCGTATCGTCCGCGTTCGCGGACGCTGGCGTGAGTGGGTGACGAGTCGTGCTGCGGCGGGGCGGATCGCCGCGGCGAGGCAATTGCTCGCAGCAATAGCCGGGCGCGGACCAAACGGATAACCTCCGGCCGCCCGGCCCGGGCCTTGCAACTCGCGGCACGACCCGTGGTCTGCGCGGGTTTCTTGCCTTCACGCCCCCACAAGCGAGTAATTTCCCATGATGAGCAGCTCTCGATCCTTGACCATCACCGTGTCGGCCCTCGCTTGCATGCTCCCTTCCCTGGCACTGGCGGCGCCCGAGTCCGGTGAGCCAGCGGCCGAAGCGTCGCTCGGTGCGGGTGGTCTCGAGACCTCGAGCTCTGGCGATCCCAAGGCTGAGCCCCGCGCGAAGAAGGACAAGCGCAAGGACAAAAAGTGGATCAAGCGGTGGGCGCCTGAGCGCAACATGGGTGAGATCGGCATCTACGGGGGCGTGCTCATCCCTTCGCGGTCCCTCGAGCTGTTCGAAGCCGACCTCACGCTGCCCGAGCAGGGCTTCAAGAAGTTCAAGCAGATCGCGCCCGACTTCGGCCTGCGGTTCGGCTACTACCCGAGTCGCTTCTTTGGTCTCGAAGCCGAAGGTGGCGCGATGCTGGCCAAGACCACCGCCGACCAGAGCGCGACGATGTACACCGCGCGCGGACATCTCGTCGCGCAGCTCGGCCTCGCCAGCATCACACCTTTCTTGTTGGTCGGTGTTGGTGCGTTCGGGGTCACCAGCGATCGCGGCGCGGTCGGCAAAGATGTCGACCTTGCGCTCCATTTCGGCGGCGGTCTGAAATTCTTCTTGTCGCGCTACGTGGCGCTGCGGCTCGACGTGCGTGACATCGTCACCGCCAAGCGCGGGGTCAAGGATGGTGTGGGCAACAACCTCGAGGTCCTCGGTGGACTTTCGATCACCCTGGGTCGCAAGGACAAGCCCAAGGCGGGGCCCAAGGACACCGACGGCGACGGCTTCATGGATCCCGACGACAAGTGCGTCACCGTCCCCGGCGTCGCGCCGGATGGTTGCCCGATCGGCGACAAGGATGGCGACGGCTTCCTCGACAACGTCGACAAGTGCATCGACGAGGCCGGCGTCGAGCCCGATGGCTGCCCGATCCGCGACAAGGACGGCGATGGGTTCCTCGACCCCGACGACAAGTGCATCGACGAGGCCGGCGTAGCACCCGATGGCTGTCCGATCCGCGACACCGACGGCGACGGGATCATGGATCCCGACGACGCGTGCATCAACGATCCCGAGACCAAGAACGGCTTCGAAGACACCGACGGCTGTCCGGACGAGGTCCCCAAGGAGCTCGAGAAGTTCACCGGCGTGATCGAAGGCATCTTCTTCGACACCGCGAAGGACACCATCAAGCCCGCATCCAAGGTGACGCTCGACAAGGCCATCGACGTGCTCAAGAAGTTCCCGTCGATCCGCCTCGAGGTCTCCGGTCACACCGACAACGTCGGTAAGCGCGACTACAACGTCGATCTCGCGGCGCGTCGTGCCACTGCAGTCCGCAAGTACCTCAGTGACGCCGGCATCGACGAGAGCCGGATCGAGACCCGCGGTGCTGGCCCCGACGAGCCGATCGCCGAGAACAAGACCAAGGCTGGCAAGGCCAAGAACCGCCGCATCGAGTTCAAGCTGCTCAAGAACTAGCGCGGTCGCCACGGCCACAGGCGGGCTCTTGGCCTCGCCTGTGGTGCGAAAGCATTGCCGTCTTAGTCGGTCGCGCCGTCCATGACGATCGCGAACAACGCGGCCGCGAGCGCCTCGGGTCCCGGCAGCAGCGCCGCCACGGATGGTAGCTCGGCGCTGATCCGTCGATGCGCGAGCTGAGGGAGGATCGACGTCGAGGCGATCGCCGCAAGCAGTGCTGGCAACGGTGTCGACTGACGAAACGTGCCCTGATCGAGGCCGCTCTGCAGAGCCCCGAAGAGCAGCGGCAAGTGGCCAGCACTGAAGCGCGCGAACAGCTTGCGGAGCCGGCTCGAGGAGATCATCGCCTCGCGCACGATGATGCGGATCACGTCGAATTCCGCGGCGCTCATCCGCGCCAACCGCTGGTAGACACCTTCGAGGCGCTTGCGTACGGGTTTCTCGGGAGACAGCACCTGGGTCAGATCGTCGAGCAGTCGCGCATAGGCCGACTCGACGACCGCCAAGAACAGGTCGTCCTTGGTGGGAAAATAGTAGTAGATCATGCCCACGTTGGTCGCGGCGTCCGCCGCGATGCTTCGCAGCGAGCTGCCGTCGACCCCCTCGGTGAGGAAGCGATTCGTGGCGGCGCGAACGATGCGCTGGTCGATGTCGCTGCGCTGACGGGGCATCAGATCAGCTTCTTCTTGAAGCGCACCGCCGCGAGCAGCACGACGACGCCGAGGATCACACCCAGCCAGCCCAGCTCCCCGGAGACTTCCCCGTACTGCGCGCCTTGCAGCGTGATCCGGCGAACGATGCGGAGAAAGTGCGTCAGTGGCAGGCCCTGCGCGAGCCACTGGGCCCCCTCGGGCATCGCCTCGAACGGGAACATGAAGCCCGACAGCAGCATGTTCGGCAGCAGGAAGAAGAACGACATCTGCATCGCCTGTTGCTGGGTCTTGGCGATCGTCGAGAACACCAGGCCCACCGCCAAGCTGGCGGCGATGAACACCATGGCGCACGCGTAGAGCAGCCCCAGTGATCCGACCAGCGGCACCCCGAACACCAGGTGCCCGACGATCAACACGATGGTCATCTGCACGTAGCCGATGACGATGTACGGCAAGATCTTTCCGATCACGATCTCGACCGGTCGGGCCGGCGACACGATCAGCGCTTCGAGCGTGCCGCGTTCGCGCTCGCGTGCGACGGCCATCGCGGTGAGCATCACCATGGTCATCGTGAGGATGACGCCGATCAAGCCGGGCACGATGTAGACCGCCGTGCGCTGCTCGGGGTTGTACCAGATGGTCGCTTCGAGTCCGATGCCGGCAATGCTCGGCGGCAGCCCGCGCTGGCTCAGGCGGGCCTGCTGCAGCTGGGCCGAGTGGTCCGCCACCAGGGCCGCGGCGGTGGTCGTCGCACTGCCGACGGTCTGCGGATCAGAACCATCGACCACCAGCTGGACGACGGCACGACGCCCGACCTCGAGGTCCGAACCGTAGTTGGGGGCGACGACCAACGCCGCGCGGGCTTGGCCGCTGCGCATCGCTCGCGAGATCTCGTCATACCCGTCGACGTGAGCGATGATGTCGTAGTAGCCGGTGGCCTCGAGGCGTCGTCCGAGGTCACGTGATTGCGCCGAGCGATCCTGGTCGAAGATCACCGTTGGGATGTGGCGAACGTCGGTGTTGATCGCCCAGCCGAACAGCAGCATCTGCACGATCGGCAGCATGATCATCATCGCCAGCGTCATTCGATCGCGGCGCAGCTGCAGCAACTCCTTGCGGGCGAGCGCGAACAAGCGGTTCATGGCGACTCCTGGCGGACCATCGAGACAAAGGCGTCCTCGACGTTGGCGCGACCTGCATTCAAGCCGCGCACTGCGATCCCGGCCGCGCCCAGCACCTTGGTGACGTGAGCCCGGGCGTCGCGACCACGGGTCGAGACCCGCAGGATTCGACCAAAATGGCCGCACTCCTCGGTGTTGTCATCGGCCTCGAGCGCGGCTGTGGCTGCCACCGGGTCGTCGACTTCGAGCTCGGCGACATCGAGACCGCGGCGGGCAACGACCTCTTCGGGGGTGCCGACGTCGAGGACCGATCCTCGGAAGATGAACGCGAGTCGGTGGCAGCGCTCGGCCTCGTCCATGTAGTGGGTGGTGACCACGATCGTCGTGCCGCCGTGGGCGATCTCATGGATTCGCTCCCAGAAGGCTCGCCGGCTCACGGGATCGACCCCCGCCGTGGGCTCGTCGAGGAACAGCAGCGGCGGCTCGTGAATGGTCGAGCACGCCAGGGCCAGGCGCTGCTTCCAGCCACCCGACAGGGTGCCGGCGACCTGCTTGCGGCGATCACCCAGGCCAGTGGACTCGACGACCGCCTCGACGCGCGCGCGTCGCCGCGCCCGCGCGACCCCATAGATCGCGGCATAGAATTCGAGATTCTCGAGGACCGAGAGATCCTCGTAGAGGCTGAAGCGCTGGGTCATGTAGCCGATGCGCGCCTTGACCGACTCGGGATGTTTGGCCACGTCATAGCCGACCACCATGGCCCGACCGGCCGAGGGATCGAGCAGGCCGCACAGCATCCGAATGATCGTCGACTTCCCCGCACCGTTGGGCCCGAGCACGCCAAACACCTCGCCCCGTTCGATACGCAGCGACACGTCGCGGACCGCGATGAAGCTGCCGAAGCGACGCTCGAGATTCTCGGCCACAACCACGGGTTCGGTGTCTGTCATGTCGGTCCCGTCGCGGTGACGAACGCGGGTACCCCCGCGGCGAGATCACCGGCCGGCGCGTCGATGCGGATACGGACACGAATCACGAGGTTCGGGCGCTCGGTGGGGCTGAACAGAAACTTGGGCGTGAACTCGGTCTGTCGCGAAATGTGTTCGACGTGCCCGGTCATCGAGGCTCGCCCGTCGGTCTGCACGGTCATCGGGTCACCGAGCGCCAGCGAGGCGATGCGCGCCTGGGGCACGAAGACGTCGACAAACGGCCGGTACACATCGCCCAGCGTGATCACGGCAGAACCCACCTGCGTGAATTCGTCGGTCTCCATGTGCACGTCGAGCACGGTTCCGGATACGTGGTTGTGCAGCACGTGACGCGCGATGCGTTCGTCGGACAATCTCACCGCGGCGCCGGCAGCGTCGGCGCGCGCGGTCGCAGCTTCGACCTCTTCGACGCGAGCACCGTGTCGGGCCCGCGCCATCTTCGCCTCGATGTCGCGACGATTCGCCATCGCCGTGGAGATGCCGGTCTCCGCGGCGTCGAGCTCGGAGAAGGTGCCGATGCCCTTGTCCGAGAGCTGACGCTGGCGCAGGACATTCTGGCGTGCGAGATTTTCGCTGGCCTTTGCGGCCGCAAGCGCGGCCTTGAGCGAAGCGATGTCCTCGGGACGCACACCCGCCTCGAGCAGCGCGAGCTCGGCCCCAACCGCCCGGGCCTCGGCAGCACGAGCCTCGCGCACGAGCTGCTCGAGCGTGTCGTCGAGCCGCGCTAGCTCGGCTCCGGGCTCGACATGGTCGCCGGGACTGACTGCGATGGTGTGAACGCGACCGGGAATCTCGAACCCCAAGACGTGCTCTTCGAACTCGACGATGCCCTGTAGAGGCTCTGGTTCGGTCGTCGGGGGACGGCAGCCGGAACCCACGAAGAGCACCGCCAGAACGGGGAAAACGGCCACCATGGGCATCCATCGGCGGTTGATACTTCGCATTCGTCTGATAATAACACGGAGTTCGCGGGGTCAGAGTTACGGCACAAGGTGTGGCTGGGCGGTACCCGTGCTAGGCTCCGCGCGCCTTCGAGATGTTGACGCGAGATATCCGAGTCTCACTGCGTGCGAGGTCGCCTGCGCGTGCTGCATTCTGGACGCGCGTCGGCTTGTTGCTCGCCCTGCTGCTCGCGCTGTCAGCACCGCGGGTTGTGTCGGCACGCGGCGCCGAGCTCGAGAACATCGAGGAACGCGGCGAGACCGTCGAGGACGCCCACATCGGTCGTCCGCAAGCGCCGCGGCTCCTTCGCGAGAGCAAGCGACTCGCGCGACGCGATCGCTCTGCCGCGAAGCCGCACACGCCGCGCGCGCTCGGGACGACCGCATGCGTGTCCGTGAGACCTCGGTGGCTGCGGCCACGCCGCGTCGTGGTTGACCCCGAACGCCACGCCGTCGCGGTGTGATCCTTTCATCGCTGGCCCCCGCCTCGAGCGCTCCGCTTCGGCTACGCAGCCGATGGGCGCGGCGGCCTGCGAGTCGTGATCCGTGCCGTGACCCGGTCGGGTCGATCTCCCCACGCTTTCTTCGCGCGCTTCGAGTCCGAGGCGCGATCCGCAAGGCATCCATGCAGCCCCGAGTCTCCTCGTCACCTTCCGCCGTCCCACCTCGCGCAACCACGGCTCGTCCCGCACGGGACCGTCACGAGCTCCATCGCATGGTCGATGGGAACTGGGACATCGTTCGCGTGCCACACCAGGAGGTGCATGCCACCCTGTGCATCAACTTCGCGTTGGCGATCGCGGCCCTGGTCGCCTCGCTGGTGGTGGACGAGTTCCCCCACGGCGACCATCCGCTGTCGACGGTGATCGCGTGGGGTCCGTTGGTGCTGCTGGCTGTCATCGCGGCGCACGGCTCTCGCTCAACCGACAGATCGCGGAGGGTTGGCACGTGACCGACAACCACGACCCCAGTGATCTCAGAGCACCGCCGGTGCGCCAGTGGTTTCGGCAGAGCACCGTGGCGGACCTCCAGGCCGGTGTGGTGGTGTTCTTCGTCGCCTTGCCCCTGTGTCTGGGCATTGCCCTCGCCTCGGGTGCACCGCTGGTGTCCGGACTCGTCGGCGGCATTGTCGGCGGCATCGTCGTGGGCGCGCTGAGTGGTTCGAAAACCAGCGTCAGCGGGCCGGCGGCGGGTCTGGTCGCCATCGTCCTCGCCCAGATCGCCTCGCTCGGTTCGTTCGAGGCCTTCCTGCTTGCTGTCGTGCTGGCCGGCCTCCTGCAGGTTGGGTTTGGCCTGCTGCGCGCTGGCGTGGTCGCCACGCTCGTCCCGACCAGTGTGATCAAGGGACTCACCGCCGCGATCGGCGTGATCTTGATGCTCAAGCAGATCCCGCACCTCGTGGGCCACGACGCCGATCCCGAGGGCGAGGAGGACTTCGTTCAACCCGACCACGAGAACACGTTCTCGGAACTCATGGCGGCGGTCGACGATCTGCACCTGGGCGCCGCCGTGGTGGGCCTGCTCTCGGTCGCGCTGCTCGTCGCCTGGAAGCGCTGGAAACCCCTCCAGAGATCGCGGGTGCCCGCGCCCGTCGCGGTGGTGCTCGTGGGCTTGGTTCTGGGGCTCGCGTTCGAACAGCTCGGAGGCATCTGGACGATCTCGGAGACGCACCTGGTCCAGGTACCACTGGCGCACGAGGTCGGTGGTCTGCTCGGCCTGCTCAGTACGCCCGATTTTTCGGCGTGGGACGATCCTCGGGTCTACGTCGCGGCGGTCACGATCGCCGTAGTCGCGTCGCTGGAGACGCTGCTCAATCTGGAGGCGACCGACCGGCTCGATCCACAACAGCGCGTCAGTCCACCCAATCTCGAGCTGGTGGCCCAGGGCGTGGGCAACATGGTGTCGGGCTTGTTCGGTGGTCTCCCGGTGACATCGGTCATCGTGCGTAGCTCGGTCAACATCTACGCGAACGCCGCGACAAAACTCTCGACCATCGTGCATGGTGTGCTCTTGGCCGGATGCGTCGTGCTGTTGCCGGCGCTGCTCAATCGGATCCCATTGTCGTGCCTGGCGGCGATCCTGGTCACGACGGGCGCTCGGCTTGCGACCCCAGCGCTGTTGCGGCAGATGTACGCGGCGGGTCGCGATCAATGGCTCCCGTTTGTCACCACGGTGTTGGGAATCGTCTTCTCCAACATGATCGTGGGGCTCGGGCTGGGCATCGCCGTCAGCCTCGCCTTCATTGTTGGCCGGCTTTCGCAGCGGTCGCTGCGCCGAGTGTCGGAGAGGCACCTGGGCGGCGACGTGCTGCGGATCGCACTACCGACCGAGGTCACCTTCCTCAACCAGACGACGCTGCAACGCCTGCTCGATGGCGTGCCTCGAGGAGCGCACGTGCTCCTCGACGCCGAGGACACCGACTACATCGACCCGGACGTGCTGGCGATGATCCGTGAGTTCCGCGACGTCAGGGCCCCGGCCCGCGGGGTACATCTGAGCATGAACGGGTTCCATGACTCCTATCGGCTTCGTGATCACATCCAGTTCGTCGACTACTCCACGCGCGAGCTCCAGGACCGCCTCGGACCTGAGCAGGTCATGGAGATCCTGCGCGACGGCAATCTGCGCTTTGTCGAGGGGCGGCAGCTCAACCGCGACCTCGCCCGGCAAGTCGGCGCCACCGCACGGGGCCAGCATCCGTTGGCGGTAGTCCTGAGCTGCATCGACTCGCGCACGCCGGCCGAGTTGGTGTTCGACATGGGCTTGGGCGACCTCTTCAGCGTACGGGTGGCAGGCAACGTGCTCAGCCCCAAGGTGCTCGGCAGCATGGAGTTCGGCTGCGCCGTGGCCGGCGCGCGGCTCATCGTCGTGATGGGCCACACCAAGTGCGGCGCGGTCACAGCGGCCGTGGACCTTGCCGGTGGGACCAAGAGCATCAAGGAGGCCACCGGCTGCGACCACCTCCACCACATCGTCGAAGACATCCAGCTCAACGTCGATGTTCCGGAATGTCTACGCGCGGTCGCGTTGCCGGCTGCCGAGAAGTCCGCGTTCGTGGACGAGATCGCCCGACGCAACGTGCGCTCGGTGGTGGAGCGGATCGTCCGCGAGAGCTCGACGCTCCGCGGGTTGGTCGCCCAGCGGAGAATCGCGGTGATCGGCGTCCTGTACGATATCGCCACCGGAGCGATGGAATTCATGCCCGACGATGCCATCGCGCTGCCGGCGGGCGAAGCCGAACGCCCGTCGGCGCCCAGCACGGCGACGGCAGGCTGATGGCGCCCCTCGCACCTGTAACCGAACCCACGGGCCTGGCATCCTTGATGGCAGTGAAGATTCTCGTCGCCGTTGCCGCTGGGTTCTTGCTCGCCTGCTCGACGAGTGCCGACATGGCCAGCCCAGCCCAGCCCGCCCGCACCGATGCACCCACCGACCCCAACGCGCCGTCGGACGTCGCCTACTTCGCCGGCGGCTGCTTCTGGGGCGTCGAGCACTACATGCAGCAGCTCGATGGCGTCCAGAGCGTCGAGTCTGGCTACATGGGCGGGCAAGTCGAGTCACCCACCTACCAGGACGTGTCGAGCCAGACCTCGGGTCACCTCGAAACCGTCGTGGTGCGCTTCGATCCCGCGAAGGTCTCGTACGAGCAGATCGCCAAGCGGTTCTTCGAGATCCACGATCCGACCCAAGCCGACGGCCAGGGGCCCGACCTCGGGCCCGAGTATCTCTCGGCGGTCTTCCATACGTCGCCTGCGCAAAAAGCCACCGCCGAGGCCTTGATCGCCAAGCTGCGCGCGCGCGGCTACGACGTGGTCACCGAGCTGCGACCCGCGGAGAAGTTCTGGCCAGCCGAGGGCTATCATCAGGACTACTACGCGAAGACCGGCAAGACCCCGTACTGCCACTCACGCGTGAAGCGGTTCGAGTGACTCGGCAATGCGCAACGCAGCTCAGCGAGGCGCACCGTCGAGCAACGCGAAGCGCACCGACTTGCCGCCGGCTCGCACGGTCGCCACGTCCTTGGCGAGCCGCAGTGACTCGCAGCGAAGCTCGAGATCTGGGCCCGGCCGCTCGCGGTACACCCCGAACGATCCAGGCAGCGTCTGCGACCACAGCAGCGCCCGCGTTGCGCGAGACCACGCGCTGAGGGTCTTGCCTGAGGCGACCACGACGGTGTCGCCGTTGCAGCCGACGCCAAGGGTGAACTCATTGACGGCATAGCGGGCCGCGGGCGCGGTGTCGTCCGACACCGGCAACAACCACGGCTCTTCGCCGGTCGCCGCGAGCACGAACGCCATACCGCGCGTCACCTGCATACCGCTGCCGGAGATCGTGGTGGCGTTGCCGGTGCCGCGCGCCCGCAGCTCGACGATCTTGCGGGCGCTCTTGGCCGAGCACTCGCAACCGATCAGGCGCTGGTAATCCGCCAAGTCCACCGGCTCGGGCGCGGCGGGGCGCTCGGGTGGTCGTGCCGGAGTCGGCGTGATCTCGGGGCGCGAGAAGACCCCTGGCGACGTTGGTGGCTTGACCGCAGACGACGCGTGCGAAGGCACGACCCGCGCACTCGGGGTTGCCACGGTCGCCGGACCTGCGCGCTGCTCGACCGCGGTGGTCGTCGCGTCGACCACCGCGACGACCTGTTCACCCACGGCGAAGAACAGGAAGAAGAAGGCCACCGCAAAGACCGCGATCACCAGCCCAACCACGGTCACCAGCAGCGCAGCCGAGCGGGTCACGGCCTGCTGGCCGCCGAGGTCACCGCTGCCGGCGTTCAGGTTGCTGCCGCCGCCGGTCGTGCCTGCGTACAGAAAGCTGCTCTGACAGTGCTGGCACGAGAATCGACCCGCCGCCTGAGCACGCACATCGGCGGAGCCGCAGGCAGGGCAACGAATCGTGACGAACGGTTGCGCCTTCACGCCGGGTTCATCGTAGTCGCATCGGCCGATCTCTGCGAGCCGATCCACTCCACTCGAGTCGAGTCGAGCGCGGACGCGCTGGGGGGGCGCCGCCCTAACTCGCGCTCGATGATGCCGCAGACCCCTGCCGCGGTGAAGCAGGGGATTGGGCGGCTCCTAGCCGCTACTCCTTGGGTGGATTCGCGAGGCACGCGTCGAGCTCGGCGGACTTGGTCCAGCCGCACGATCCGTCGGCCGCAGCGGCACAGGTCGCGGTCTTGTAGCAGGCATGCTCGGGAAGGAACTCGCAGGTCGTCATCACGTCCTCGTTGGAGCACACGGTGCCCGAACAGCCGGTGGGGCGACATTCGCCGCCCCCGGCCGCGTCGCCGGTGGGATCGGTCGCGCCAGCGTTGCCGCCCGAGTCGGGGGTCGCGGTCGTGGGCGCCTCGGTCGACGGCGGCTTCTCGCAGGCGGACAAGGTGAGGAACAGCAGGGCGAAGCGAGGCCAATGGATCATACGGCGTGTATGTACGTTCGGACGAATACCTTCAAGGGTTGCCCGAGTCGCTTGTTCATGATGCGCCGTCGAACCGGGCGGCGGCCCGCTCACGCGTCGATCCCCAGCGTGAACTCGCCGGCGTTGGTGCTGTGGCCGTCGACCACGACGGGTACACTTGCTCGCCCTTGCGAAAGATCGCTCCACCGCTCGCGACCGTGGCTGTCGTCGCCATGGCAAGCGTGGGTGCTCTCGCGAACCCCGCGAGTGGTGAGCGCGGCTACACCATCGAATGGCAGGCGGCCGACGCGTGCCCCGACGGCGACGTCACGCGGGCCGCGATCGACAGGTTGCTGGTCGACGCGCCCGAACGTGACGGACCTCCCGTCGATGCCCGCGGACGCATCGAAGCGACCGCGAACGGCTATCGCCTCGTGCTCGAGTTCGGCGACACCCAGCGCGAGATCGAAGGACCTGATTGCGAAGAGTTGACCCAGACCGCCGCGTTGATCGTGGCCATGGCGGTCGATCCTCGCGTGTTGGCACGGGTCG
>CANLQR010000053.1 GCA_947492135.1 Deltaproteobacteria bacterium
ACGGCATCGCGCGCGATCGACTCCACCTCGGGCAGGCGGGTTGCGCCATCGTCGAGCCGCTTCCGATGGATGCGGGTGGCAACGATGCGCTCGCGCAGCGCCGCGGCGAGCTGAGCCTCGTGCGGGTCGCTCGGCACAGGCTCCCAGTCGGCGGGCTTGTCCACTCGACACCCGTCGAGGTCCGGCAAGGTCTCCAGCGTACTGACGACGCTGGTCGCTGGGATCGACTCCGCATGAAGCGCGGCGATGGTGCCGGACAGCGCGGCCAAGCGGTCCTCGACGCAGGATTCGCGCGATCGTTCCCCGGCATCGTCGGTGTCGCGGCTCGCTCGCAGGCGGCAGGCGTCGTCGTGCAACAGCGCCCAGCGGGCCGCGTAGTCGTCGAGGCTCTCGCGCAGATGTTGGCGTTGCGCGTCCGCATAGGCGGAGGCGACCTCGGTACGATCGACATCGATCGCTTCGCGAACGTCGACGGGCCACACCGCCTCGATCCGGGTCTTGCCGCTGTCGCAGGCGTCCACGGCCGCTGGACTGCGGTTGAACATCCACACCGAGAATGCACCGAGCACCACAGCGGCGCCGGCCGCCGTCCTTGGTGCCCATCGCGGGCGCCGGGCGCGGTTCATCGCGTCGTTCATCGCGCGCATCGAGGCGAATCGGTCCTCGGGTCGCACTGCGAGACCGCGCATCAGCACGGCACGAACGCGGGCGCCGATGCGGACCGGGTCGTATTCGACCATCCGCCCCATCGCCACGGCGGCGCCCAGCTCGGTCAGGGTCGTGCCCGCGAAGGGGCGCCGGCCGAACAATGCTTCGAACAGCGCCACGGAGTAGGAGAACTGATCGCTGCGCGCATCGACGGCGCGTTTCATCCATTGCTCGGGCGACATGTACGCGGGAGTCCCCTGCAGGGAACTCGGCACGGTGGTCGCGGTGACGTCCGTGTCGAGCCGGTCGGTGCGCAACGCGATGCCGAAGTCCGCGACACGGACCTGCCCATCGTCACCCACGATGACGTTGGTGGGCTTGAAATCGCGGTGGACGACGCCAGCGTCGTGTGCTGCAGCGAGACCCTCGGCAGCGGCGCAAAAGACCCCCAGGATTGCATCGATACTCCGCACACTGGCCGCGCACCAGCGGTCGAGGGTGACGCCCTCGATGAGCTCCATCGCGACATACACTCGATCGCGCCAGACCCCCACGTCGAACACCGTGACCACGTTCGGGTGCGAGATCTTCGCCATGAGCTGGGCTTCACCCAGCAAGCGCTGTCTTCGGTCGAGGTCGGCGCCCAGCGGCTCGGCGATCAGCTTGATCGCAACCTTGCGGTCGAGGTCGGCGTCATAGGCCGAGAAGACGGACCCCATCGTACCGCGGCCGAGTTGGTCCAACACGAGATACCGGCCGATCCCCGAGCCCCGAACCACGGCCTCGGCGGCCGGCTCGCCGCGGTTCGTGCTGGCGAGGGTCCCTGCGATGGTGTCTGGGGCCGTCGCGTCAACGCTGGTGCCCCGCGGCTCGTCGATCGCGGTGCTGATCGCGTCGGTGGTCACGGCGATGAGCCGCAGCATAGCGGTTCGACTCGGGGTGGGCGACCACGCGGCTGCGAGCCTAAAGTGCCTGATGGTCAAGATCGCGATTCTCAGCCTACGATGATGCGATGCAGGGACCTCGTCGATCACGCCCGTCCAGGCCCGAGTTGCTCGAGTTGCCCGAGTTGCTCGCGACCCTCGTTGGGCTCGCCGTCGCCGCGTGCGGCGGTGACGACAGCGCGACGGGCGACGGCGATAGCTCCGGCAGCACCAGCGCCGACTCGGGACCCGGCACGTCACTCGAGTCGAGTGGACAGTCGACCATCGCGACCCTGACCGCCGCCGATACGAGCGGATCGTCCGACACGGGCGTGGGCGAGTGCACCGATGCCAGCGAGTGCCCAGCCCCTGGGCCTTGCGAAGGGCCGGCGTCGTGCGCTGAAGGTAGCTGCATGTACGGGCCGCTGGTGTGCAGCGATCCACCACCGAGCCCTGACCTCGCCGAGTGTATGCCCGGCGGGATGTTCACCGCCTACCTCGGCGGAGCCTGCGGCGGTAGCTGCGAGCCGACCACTGGCAAATGCGAGTACGCACCGATGCTGTTCGCGTGTCCGCCCGCAAACGCGGTGCTGCCCCAGCAGGAGGCCTACCAGGTCGTGTTGCGCAACTACATGGAAGCGCTGGTCGCCGCCGATTTCGATGTCGAGGTCGGGACCATCACCTACGATCCCAACGCGCCGCTCGACGACGAACAGCTCTACCGCCTGTGGACCGCGGTCATTCGCGCGGGCGGCACAATCCCCAACTTGCCGTCCTATGCGGGCTTGCGACTGCCATCGACGAGCTTTGTCTTGGCGACCATCGAAGGCAGCACTCCCATCCGGGCGATGGCCGGTCGCGAGAGTCCGCTCGACGTGGCCACAGCCTGGTACACAACCTGGGACTATGCTGGCAATCCGTTCTATCAGCACAGCGCGGCCATGCAGCGCGCCTTCGTGATCGCCGCCGCCGACATGATCACGCTCGATGCGTGTACCGCGGCGGGGAACTGCGGCAGCGGCGATTGGTTGGCGGGCGCCCTGCGGACGTACGCGGCGATCGGGTTGGCTGCGCACACCTCCGACCTCGACGCGTGTGCAGTCGCTGCCTACGACGTTGGCCTGCGCCGAGCGTTCGACCGACTCGAAGCGATGAACTACTCGAGCCCCAACGCCGACATCTACGTGGCTGCCCCAGCGGCGCTGGCGTACGTTGCCGCGGCGCTCCAAGATCCCGCCCTGGTCACGCGGGCGTCGATCGACGCCGCCGAGATCATGTCCACCAACTGCAATGAGGCGGGCTTCTGTCAGCACCAAAACGGCGGCTACGATGCTTCCTACGAGGGCTGGTCGATGCTGCATCTGGTCGAGGGCGCGCTGGTCAGCGGCGATCCGGGGCTGGTCGAGTGGGTCGAGCGATTCGCTCGGCTCAAGGCCTACACCACCGTGCTCGAGCCCGATGGGGTGCGCTACGTCGGTCCGAGCCACTTCAGCCCGGCGACCTGTGCTCCAGCGGCGATCGATCAGGGTGACTATCATTTGTACACGCGCGAGACCGCGGTCGCATCGCTGGTCGACGCGGGACGCTATCTCGCGTTCGGCGGTCGCGATGGTTGGCCGACCCTGCCCACGCCCGAACAGATGCGTGAGGACATCGAGCAGCGCATCGTCGAGGCCAACAGCTTTGCCGAAGGCGACCCCGGCGAAATTCCCCCGTGGCAGGAGCGCCACTATCCGGGCAGCGAAGATCCGGGGTTTCGCCGCTATCGCGTCGGTACCTACGCGACGCTGCGGGCGCTAGGTGAGGCGGACGATCCGCTGACGCGGATTCCGGCGCTGGGGCCCGATGCCTATGTCGAGACCTTCGGCGACCAGTTCGCCGTTGCCAAGCAGGGCGCGCTGGTGGCGATGATCCACACCGGAATCGTCGACAGCAGCAACGAGGGATCAGGCTTTGGCGCAGGCGCGCTATCGACGGTGTGGAGCGAGGACACTGGGGCGGTGATCCTCGGGTGGAATCGCGGCTCGCAGAATACCGGACCGGCGCCGTTCACCTGGTCCGAGGCCCGATATTGGCCGACCCACGCGCTGACGGGCCGCGCTGGCGGGAGTCCGTTCAGCAGCGCGCGCATTCTCGACGCTGTCAGCATCGTGGATACCTCGGTGCCCGACGTGTTGGTCGTCGATGTCAGCGGTGATCTCGGCCAGGGTGCCGCCGATCCCGATGACGTGATCTCGTCGGCGATCTACGCCCGCCATTTCGAAGTGAGCGCCGCCGGCGTCCGGGTCGAGACCTCGTTGACTTCCGCCAACCCGGTGATGCTCGACGAGCTCTTCGAGGTGTTGCCAATCGCGATCTCGCTACAAAATGATCCTGCGACCACCATCGACTTCGAGCTTTCCGGCGGCGGCAGCCTGCCCGCGGGGCCGGGCACGACCGATGGCGTCGCGGCGGTGGTGGTCACGCGTTTCGGCAGCGCGATGCGTATCGACTTCGATGCGGCCCAGCGCGTCGCGCTCGCCGATCAAGAACGCACCTCGGACTACCAGTGGTCACCGGTCGGCCGCAATCTGTGGATCGTTCTGGCCGACAGCCCGCAGCAGGTCACCGCAGCGAGCGTCGGCTACCTCATCACGGTCGAATGACGGCGGGGAGGCGTCCGGGCACCAGCGGCATCGACGCCGCTGGCGCACTGTGGCACAAGCAAACCGTCTCATGGCGAACGCGGCACCACAGCTCGAACTCACCGGCTCTCGCCAATTTCCCAACTGGCTCGCCGAGCAGCGCGTAAGCCTGGCGTTCACCACCTACCAGGCTGGAAAGCTGTTCTTCGTGGGTGTCCAGCCCGACCGCTCGCTGTCGATCTTCGAGCGCACATTCAACCGATGCATGGGCCTGCACGCCCACGGCAACACCCTGTGGATGAGTTCGCTGGTGCAGCTGTGGCGGTTCGAGAACGTGCTTGCACCCGGGGTCACGCACGACGGCTACGACGCGCTGTTCGTGCCGCAGCTGGGTTACACCACCGGAGACATCGACATCCACGACATCGCGGTGGACGACACAGGCGAACCGCTGTTCGTAAACACGTTGTTCGGCTGCCTGGCCAGGCCCAGCGTCACCCATAGTTTTCGACCGGTGTGGCAGCCGCCGTTTCTCAGCAAGCTGGCGCCCGAAGATCGCTGTCACCTCAACGGTCTGGCACTGCGCGACGGCAAGGCGGCCTTCGTCACCGCGACCAGTCACAGTGATGTCGCCGACGGCTGGCGTGATCGACGAGCCTCGGGTGGCTGCGTCGTCGACGTCGCCACCGGTGCGACGGTCGTCGACGGACTGAGCATGCCGCACTCGCCCCGCTGGTATCGCGATCGTCTGTGGCTGCTGGACTCGGGCACCGGCTTCTTCGGCTACGTCGATCTCGATCGCGGCGAGTTCGAGCCCGTGTGCTTTTGCCCGGGATTTGCCCGGGGGCTCAGCTTCGTCGGCGACTTCGCCGTCGTTGGCTTGTCCAAGCCGCGCGACAACAAGACCTTCGCCGACCTTCCGCTCGCCGGCGCGCTCGCCGAGCGCGATGCCGATCCGCGCTGTGGCCTGCAGGTCATCGACCTGCGCACCGGCGATGCGGTGCACTGGCTGCGAATCGACGGCGTGGTGTCGGAACTCTACGACGTGGTCCCGCTGCCGGGGATCCGTCGACCCATGGCGCTGGGCTTCGTGACCGACGAGATCCGGCGAATGCTGACGATCGAGCAGTGAGCGCGAGGCCACAGGCCGCGGGCCGCGGGCCGCGGGCCGACGGTCTGGTCCCTGGTCGCAAGAACTGCGATGATCGATCCTGCTCGATGTTCGGCTCCTGGATCCTCTCGGCGCTGTTGCAGGCGGCCGCGCCCGCCCTCGCGCCGCCGCTGCGCGTCGACGATCCCGCCGCACTGTTCGTCTCGCCCTTGGCGATCGAGACCCTTGTCGAGCCGCGATGGCTCGTGCACACGCCGCGACCCGGCGACAAGCTGACGCGGATCGCCGCGAGGTACGCTGTGACCGTGGCGCAGCTCCGCAAGTGGAACGGCCTCGATCCCAACGAGGACGCGACACGCCGCAGGCGGAGCCTGCGGGTGCACACGGTTCGGGTCGTGCCGCCGCCGATTCGGGTCGCCTATGTCGTCGGGCCCGGCGAGACCTGGGACGACATCGCCGCGAAGCTTCGCGTCCGCCGCCGCGCGCTCCAGGCGAGTCACCACCGAATGCGCACGCCGATCGCAGGTGCCCTCGTGGTCGCTTGGATCGACCCGATCGAGGGACCGGCGTTCGCCCTCGATGCCGAGGATCTCGTGCAGGAGGTCGCGTTGGCATCCGATGCTCGGAGCACCGGAACGCCCCAGCGCGGCCGGCTCGAGCATGGGCCCAACTGGTCGGGGCCGCACAAGCCCCTGGTCCGGCACTCCGATGGCCACGACACCCACATCCACGTGCGGGTCCGGTGCGGGGACGATGAGCCGCGCTGTCGCAGCGAGCGGGCAGGGGAGTGACGATGGCGCCCCCGACCGATGACGACCCCGACCGCCGGCGGGTGTTCGAGTTCGCCGGCGAGCAGCCCGGCCCGACGCTGGTGATCACCGCCGGCATCCATGGCAATGAACCCGCTGGCCTCCATGCGATCGGGCGCGTGCATGACCGGTTGATCGCCGATGGCGTCGAGGTGCGCGGCACGATCGTAGGGTTCGCGGGCAATCGCCAGGCACTCGCCCGCGGCGTCCGCTACGTCGAACGCGATCTGAACCGCGGCTGGGAGGTCGAACGCATCGATCGGTTGCTTGCCGATCGCCGGGGGCACGCCGCCGAGGACCTCGAACAAAGCGAGCTCGCGCTGGTGCTGATCGACGAGGAGCACCGCGCTCGCGGGCCCCTGCTGCTGGTCGATCTGCACACGACCTCCGCAGCCTCGCAGCCGTTCGTCTGCATGGCCGACACCCTGCGCAATCGACCGCTGGCGTTTGCGATGGGACTCCCAGTCGTGCTCGGGCTCGAGGAGGTCATCGATGGTTCGATGCTCGGGTGGTTGGTCGATCGCGGTCACTCTGGCATCGCCGTCGAGGGTGGCCAGCACGACGCCGCCGAGGCCGTCGAGGTCCACGAGGCCGTGGTGTGGGTCGCCTTGCACGCCGCAGGTTGTATCGTCGGCCCACCGCACGTGATGCTGGCCCAAGCCCAGAGGCGACTGCGGGCCGCGGCTGCGGACCTCCCCCGTGTCCTGGAAATCCGCCACCGCCACGTCGTCGGGCCGTTCGACGCCTTCGTGATGGCGAGCGGCTTCGCCAGCTTCGTGCCAGTACGACGCGGTCAGGTACTCGCCCACGATCGGACGGGTCCGATCCACTGCAGCGAGGACGCGCTGTTGCTGATGCCACGCTATCAGCCGCAGGGCGAGGACGGTTTCTTCCTCGCGCGCGAGGTCCGAGGCGCGTGGTTGACGTTGTCGGCGTGGTTGCGATCGGTGGGCGCCGATCGATTGTTGCCGCTGATCCCCGGGGTTCGTCGCGACATCGAGGCGCGTGAGCAGCTGGTGGTCGATCGTCACTGGCCGTGGCGTCTCACCGTCGACCTCATGCACTTGTTCGGGTACCGTCGCGTGCGCCCCGGCGAGAGTGGTGCGGTGTATTCGCGGCGGCGGCCCGACGCTCGCGATCCCAGCTCTCGCTGAGCATCGCTTGGGTTGTTCACGCCGCTTGGGCCATGCGGACGTTGCGGGCGGGGACGTTCGGCATCTCGCACTTGCGGCGGCTCCCGCAGATCGGCACGCTTGTGAGCGACCATGGGAATCACAGACCTCGCCGCCGCGATGGACCACTTTCGTGCCGAGGCCACCCCCGAGGAGGCTGTGCTCGATGCCATGGTGTTGTTCTCGTTCGCCGACGGCCTCGCGTCGGTTGCGGAGATGCAGTACATCGGCGAGCTGAGGTTTGGAGGCGATCAGCAGCGCGCCTTCGCGGCGATCGAGAACTCGACCGATCGCCTGCAAAACGACGGTGACTTCCAGGGCGCGAGCGCACGGATCGCCGCGCTGGTGACGACCCCTGAACAGCGCGCAGAGGTGCTCGCCTACGCGGTGGCGGTCGCGTACGCCGATCTGGAGATCATGGACGAGGAGGACCTCGCGATCCGCTGGCTGCGCGAAGCGCTGGGGCTGCCGCTGGCCGTCACCCAGCAGATCTGCGACCAGGTCGCGGACGCGGTCGAAGAGTACGATCCCTCCGTGGGGGTCACCGCCGAGCTGCCGATGCCGCCCGCGTTTGTACGGGGCGACATGTGGCCGGGATTCCGCACGAAGTGAGCCGGCCGCCCAGCACGCCTCAGCGACGACGACGACGCAGGCCGAGCACTCCGAGTGCGAACAGGCTCCACGCCGCGCGCGTCGGTCGATCGGAAGCGCATCCACATCCGCCGGCATCGTCTGCCGCGCCACCGCTCCCCTCGCTGCCGGAGCTCCCGCTCTCGTCAGCCGAGTCGCCGTCGTCTCCACCGGTCAAGGTCGCCGTGCCCGAGGCGCTGCCACTCGCACTGCCGCTGGCACTGCCGCTGGTGTCGGCGCCCTCGGTGGTGTCACCGCCGCCGGAGCTTTCGCCGCCGGAGCTGCCCTCCGAACCGCTCGACACGGTGCAGTCGGTCTCGCAGCCGTCACCAGGGTCGCCATTGCCGTCGTCGCAGTCCTCGACGCCCTCCTGCACGAAGCCGTCCCCGCAACTCGCGGGCAAGCAGCTACCGGGGCACTCGTCGGTATCGTCGTCGTTGGCGTCGTCGCACTCCTCGACCCCCGCCTGGAGGAAGCCGTCGCCGCAGCTCGCGGCCACGCAGGTCGAGAGACACGCGTCGGTGTCGTCGTCGTTGGCGTCGTCGCACTCTTCAATGCCGTTGACGAAGCTGTTGCCGCAGCAGGTGACCGGCACCTCGATCATCGCGTTGGTCTGCGTGAACTTGGCGTCGGCCAGCAGCACCTCGGCGTAGACGAACGGGGTCTCACCGATCCCCTTGCCGACGATGGCGTCGCTGAGGGTGACATCGAGGATGGTGTAGTCGCCGACCTCGTCGCCGTCGACGTCGAGCAAGGTGTCGATCGTGGTGAACACCGGGATCGTCTGGTTCGTGACGTCGTTGGCGTCGCACGCGTAGAAGACCGTCTCGCGGAACCCGTTGGCGGTGGGACGCGCCCAGGCAAACGCCGCCTGGTCGTAGTCGTTGAGGGCCGCGAAGCGCAGCGCCGACCCCGGCGAGATCTCGACGCCGGCGAGGGTGTCGCCTTCGCGAACCACCACGGTGCCGTTGAACGCGACGAACTCGTCCGTGCCATCGGGGCCGTCGGTGTCGCCTGTGAGCAAGTAACTGCCGTTGGCGTTGACCGCCAGCAGATCGAAGTTGTCCCAGTTGTCGCCGTCGGGGGTTGGGTCGCCCTCGCGGGCGACGAAGGCATCGTCGACGCGCACGAACGTGTTGGTCGTACCATCGCCGACCATGTTGAGGATCGTGCCCAAGTGCGCGCCGTCCTCCGAGACCGAATAGTCGAAGTCGATCCCGTCCGGCATCACGGTCTCGCCGTCGACCACGTCGCCGCCGGCGTAGACGATCTCTACCGAGGCGGCCGTGCCGTCGGGCGAGCGGATCAGGGCGAGGCGGTCAAACGCACCGTCATCGTCGTCGTCGAGGACGCCGACGAACAAGATGGCACCGTCGGCGTTCATCGAAGGGTTGCCCAGGAATGAGTAGGTCCCGCCGTCGACCGGCGGGAACGGGTCGCCGGCGGCCGCGAACGGCCCGGCGTCGGTGTACAGCGCATCCGCGCCATTGATGTCGATCGGATAGACCCAGCCGCCTGCGCCGCTGCTGTCCATGCGCGGTTCGAGATCGAAGAGAAACGCGCCGTCGGGGTTGTCGCTGCCCTCCCACACGACTGCACCGCCGACGAACAGATAGTGGTCGCCGTCCTGGAGGAATCCCGTGAAGCCGACCTCGCCCGCGGCGTTGACGAACGGCGGGTTCATGTCGACGACCGCTGCGCCTCCTCCGGGATCGGTGCCTTGCTGGAGCACGATGTTGCCCGGGACAACGACGGGCATGCCCCCGCCGCCGGCAAAGGCGAGGTTGGGCAGCGATAACAGACCCGCCGACGCGAGGCACGGGGTGATCACCGCGCGAGCCAAGAGGCGAGGACGGAAGAAGGGAGAAGGCCGAGTCGATTTACCCATGGCACACTCTTATCATCGCCGAGCCGTCGCGTCACCGCTTCGAATGGTCCAACGCCTCGAGCGTCCGGTTGTCCGATTCGGTCCGTGACGCTCACGCGAAGCCGCGTTGCGCAACAGCGGCGATCCCCACGACGCCCAGCATGAAGGCCGGTCGGCACCCTCCGATCGGCTGGGGTGCCACGTACCGCGGCACCGCCCCTGCATGCTAGGCTGAGCCGCTCCACGGAGGAGCCCGCTACGGCGACCCCACTCGACCCGATCCAACGACGCGCGCGCATTCGGCTGATCCTCGGATTCGCTCTGGTGGTCGCGGCGGTGTTGATCGATCCACTGCGTGGCCGGCCGATCCAGCTCGGCCTGTTGCGCGTCGCGGTCGTCGTCGTTGGCATGCTGATGATGGTGCTGGCGCTCGCGGCCCGGCGACCACGCCTGCGGCGTGCGACGGTGGCATTCATCGCCCTGGGCAGCGTCGGCTACGGAAGCCTCCTGCTCATCGAACTGGTGCTGGCGACCTCTCGCCGCCGCAAGCGACCCGCATGGCGCTCGAGGGGCTGCGCGGGCGAACGATGGAGGACCCGCAGGTCGGCTTTCGCTCGACGCCAGGGTGGAGTGGCGTGCACGACGACGGGATTGTCCGTGCCGAGTACCACCACAACAGCCGGGGCGACCGCGATGACGACGAGCCTGTAGCGGGGGCAAGCCGTCGGATCCTGCTGCTCGGGGATTCGTTCACCTATGGGCAGACGCTCACGCGCGAGGAGACCATCGAGCGCCGTATCGAGGCCCGTGCTCCGTTCGATGCCTACAACCTCGGTGTGTCGGGATACGCGGCCATTCATTCGCTGCGGCGGTTCGAACAGAGCGATTGGTGGCGTGGCGACGATGTGGTCTACCTGTTTTTCAATAACGACATCCACAGCGGCTCTCGCGCGTGGGACTACGTTCGCGTGTACGATGGCTACGCCGTCAATCGGCGCAGCAGCGACGGTAGGGCTTTCACCGACGAGCAGCTCGAGACCCAGCGACTCAGGTCGATCGGTGCGAATCCCAACACATTGACTGCAAAGCTCAGCGGCTGGCTCGCGCTCTCACGCCTGCGCAAGACCGCCGTGTCGCTCTTCGATCGCGAGCTACGGCTGACTGGCATGCCGACGTCGGCGCTCGATCCGATCGTGGTCGACGAGGCGGTGCGCGACACACTCGCGATGCGGGCGCATGCCGAGGAACTCGGTGCGAAGTTTCACCTGATCGTGCTGCCCGCACCCATCGAGGGTGGCGAGCAGACGTGGTCGCAGGGCACCGGATCGTTCATCACGGGCCGCTCGCGCGGCGGGCCTCGAACCGATCGAGGATCTGCTGTACCAGGTCGAGCCCAACGACTATGTCGCGGACGACGGGCACTTCTCCGCCGCAGGGGCCGACAAGGTCGCGCAGCTCCTGATTCACGTCGTCGACCCGAACCAACCGGCTGCGCCGTAGCCACCGCCCGTCGACGCGCTTGACCCCCAGTGCAGCTGGAGCAACACTCCGGCTGTGGCTTCGCTCGTAGCAGCGGCGACGGTGCGCCGTACTCCTGCGATCGATCGATCGGGATTCCTCGACGTCGTCCGGCTGCTTGCGGGCTTCGATATCGTCGCGTTCCACACCGGCAGCGTGGCCGGCGACAGCAACGGATTCCGCCTGGGCTTCGGTGTCACCGTCTTCTTGCTCGTCACCGCCGTCGGCGTGGCTCGGCAGGTCGAGCCGCGAGAGTTTCGCGCCTTCGCGTACGATCGTGCGTCGCGATACCTCTCGCCGTTCGGGTTCTGGTGTGTGGTCTATGCCGCGGTTGCGACTGCCACGAGCCTCCGCTACGGTGAGCCCGCGCTGGGCTGGTGGCGCAGCTGCATGCTGTGGCGCGGCACCGAGTACCACCTGTGGTTCATGCCCGTCAGTCTGGCTCTCGTGGTCGTGGTCGAGCTGGCTCGAGCGGCAACGGTGCGCGCCTCGACACCACTGGTCGTGACGATTTCGGTCGTACTGGCCTGCCTGACGATCCTGGCCGGGCACGCGGGTTGGTACCTCCGCGGCGTGCCTTGCTGGTCACCGTGGGCCTGGGCGCCGCCAGCGGCTTTCCTCGGCCTGGCCCTGGGCAAGATCCTCCAGGCCGATGCGTCGAGGCGCCGTTCTGCATGGCTGCTGACGACCGCCGTCGTCGTGGCCGCGTGGTCGTTCGCGGTCTGGCAGAGCTACGACGGACACTTCGCGCTCCGCTTCGCAACGGGCTCGCTGCTCATGGGCCTCGGCTTGATCCTGCCGGGAATTTCCGGTCCTTGGATGAAGCGACTCCTGGCCCTGTCGATCGGGGTTTTTCTCTGCCATCCGCTGGTGCTGCGATTCGGCCTCCGATTTCTCGACGACCTGCCCTCGCCGCTGACCGTCGCGTTGATCTGGTCGCTCTCTGCGGTCATCGTGCTGGCGATGCAGCGCACGGCCCTCGCCCGGTTCGCGGGCGAACGCCCCACGTCGTCGCGGCGCTGATCGCTGCACGAACACCCCGAAGGCCCGCGACGACGTTCGCCGCCGAGCCCGCGAGGTCGCGATCGCCGTGGCCGCTAGAACAGCGTGTAGATGAACGGCGCTGCGACTGACCCGCCGAGGATCACCAGCACACCGACGACCATCAGCACGAGAATGATCGGCAACAACCACCACTTCTTGTTGACGCGTAGGAAGTCGAAGAGTTCCGAGACGATGCCGACATTGGCGCCGTCCGCCCCCGCGGCGAAGTCGGCGGCGTTGGACGTCTGGTTGGCGCCGGGGGCCGCAGGAGACGGTTTTTCTTCGTTAGCCATGGTGTTCGCTGTGCTGCTTAGAATTGCTTGAAGTACCGCTTGGGGTCGCGATCGGTGCGGTGCTCGGTCCAATAGGACTTGGCCTGCTTGTCGTAGGCGCGGTTGAGCAGATCGTGTCCGAGCAGGCGCATCGTGATACCGACCGGCGTCACGACGCCGAAGTAGATCACGCCCATGATCACGTGGGACACCACGTAGCCGATGGGGTACGCGGCGTATAGCCAGCCGAGGTAGATGTAGCGCTGCGCCGCGCGCACGGCGAAGAACACGACCGCGAGGCCGCCGCCGATGCCCCACACCAGCTGACCGGCGAACGGCGAACCACCGAAGTAGAGCCAGCTGCCGACGCCGCTCGCGAAAATTATCAGCAAGATACCGAACCACATCAGCTCTTTGGCCGAGGGGTTCTTGTTGATCTCGATCATCGACATGGGGGTAGATCCGTTCTGACTAGTCGAGGGCGAAATTCGCCAGGTAGGCGGTGTTGTCGATTTCCTTCGCACCCGGCTGCTCGGTCTTGAGCAGCACGAAGTTGTCGACCACGAGCACGTCGATGTTGGTCGCCATGAAGCAGCGGTAGGCGTGCTCTGGCGACATCACGATGGGCTCGCCGCGAACGTTGAAGCTGGTGTTGATGATGACCGGACAGCCGGTGCGCTCCTCGAACGCCTTGATCACCCGGTAGTAGTTGCCGTGGCGGCTGTCGTCGACGGTCTGGACCCGCGCCGAGTAGTCGACGTGGGTGATCGCTGGGACCTCGGAGCGCGGCACCTTGAGCTTTTCGATGCCCTCCAATGCCTCGGTGCCTGGTGGCACCTCGGTGCGGCGGGACTCGAGCACGGGCGCCACCAGCAGCATGTAGGGGCTGTCCTCGTTGGGACGCATCTCGAAGTAGTCGTGCACGCGTTCGCGCAAGATGCTCGGCGCGAACGGCCGAAACGACTCGCGGAACTTGATCTTGAGGTTCATCGTCGATTGCATCTGGGTGCTGCGCGCATCACCGATGATGCTGCGGCTGCCCAGCGCGCGCGGCCCGAACTCCATGCGGCCGTTCATCCATCCAACGACGTTCTCGGTCGCGAGCAACTCCGCGACGTCCTTGCACAGCGCGTCGTTGTCGTCGTAGAGCTTGTAGACCGCGCCCACCGAGTCGAAGAACGCCTTGCTCTCCGCGTCTCCGTAGTTTGGACCGAGCAACGAGCCGCTCTGTGCGTCGGGCACCTGGAGCGTACGGGGGTTGTCGAGCAGCTGATGCCAGATCAACAGCGCCGCGCCGAGCGCTCCGCCGGCGTCGCCGGCGGCCGGCTGGATCCAGATGTTCTCGAACGGGCCCTCGCGCAGGACCCTGCCGTTGCCGACGCAGTTGAGCGCGACACCGCCAGCCAAGCACAGGTTCTTCGACCCGGTCTGGGCGTGCACGAACCGCGAGGCCCGCAGCATGATGTCCTCGGTGACCTTCTGGATCGACGCGGCCAGATCCATGTGGTGCTGCTCGAGCTTGCCCTCGGCCTTGCGCGGGGGCCCGAAGAACAGCGCGTCGAACTTCTCCGAGGTCATCGTGAGCCCGGCGCAGTAGTCGAAGTACGACATGTCCATCCGGAACGATCCGTCCGGCTTCATGTCGATCAGATTGTCGAGGATCTTGTCGACGTACTTTGGCTCGCCGTAGGGCGCGAGGCCCATGAGCTTGTATTCGCCCGAGTTGACCCGGAAGCCGCAGTAGTACGTGAACGCCGAGTAGAGCAGGCCGATCGAATGCGGAAAGCGCAGCTCGTGGGTCAGCGTGATCTGGTTGCCCTTGCCGTAGCCGAACGTGGTCGTGGCCCACTCGCCGACGCCGTCGAGCGTCATGATTGCGGCCTCTTCGAAGGGCGACGGAAAGAACGCGCTGGCCGCGTGCGACTCGTGGTGCTCGGGGAAGACGAACCGGCGCTTGTACGCGCCTCCGAGTTCCTTGCGCAGCACCCGCGGGAGGTGGAGCTTCTTGCGCAGCCAGATCGGCATCGCACCCAGGAACGAGCTGAACCCGGCGGGGGCGTACGCGACGTAGGTCTCGAGCAAGCGGTCGAACTTGAGCAACGGCTTGTCGTAGAATCCGACGTAGTCGAGCTGCTCCGCGGTGATTCCGGCGGTCTTGAGGCAGTACGCGACCGCGTTGGTGGGGAACTCCGGGTCGTGCTTCTTGCGAGTGAAGCGTTCTTCCTGCGCCGCGGCGACGATGCGGCCGTCGACGACGAGTGCGGCCGCGGAGTCGTGGTAGTAGGCGGAGATTCCGAGGATGCTTGTCATCGCGTTGGCGGGCTCGTTGCGGGTCCGGCGAGCCCGGCGCGAAAATCGCTCAGACATCGGCCCGACGCAAGCCCCCAAAGAGCTTCGCCGGGCGATCCCAGACACAGCTACACCCCCGACGAACCGGTCCCGCGGGGGTCGGCCTGGTCGGCCGCGCGCGGCCGGGCTCGGGCCTGCAGTTGCGGGGCCGCAGCATCGCGACCGCGGCGGTCGAAATCGAACGCAGCGGCCGGCAACGCTGGAGTCACGTGGCTACTCGGCACGTGCGGCGTTGGGGTCGCCGGTGAATCCAGCCTCGCCGAGGTACCGGGCAAGCTCTGCTGCGGCGAGCTGGTGTCCTCGCGCGTTCCAGTGCCTGCCGGTGTAGACCGATTCGCCGGAGGCCTCGAGGTTGTCGAACATCGCCGTGAGATCGTGAACGGGTATTGCGAGTCGCTCGCACGCGTCGACCACCGTATTGGCGATGAAGACCGCATCGTTGATGGTTCCTGCTTTGGGAGGAATGACCACGACGACCAGCCGCGCGCCTGCTGCCCGCGTGGATCCGTCGAGGCGTTCGAGCAGGAGCTGGGCGATCTCGACCTTATTGCGATGCGCCTGCGCAGGGTCGAACCAACCGAGTCGACGTGCCAGCTTGTTCCAGCCGAAACGACCGGCATCCACGACGCGTGAGCTAGCGGCAACCGGAAACAGCTCGTTGTCGAAGATCTTCTCGATCGTGGGCACCGGCACGCCGCTCAGTCGCAACCCACCGGTGGCCTGTGGGTCGACGACGAAGTACGGCTTGGGATACTGGAAGACCATCTGACCATTGCGATGAAAATTGTGGACGAAGAAGCCCAGGAGCACGAGGTCGGGTTGATAACCCGCGCCCTCCTGCTCCCAGAGCAGCACCTGCTGATCGGTGCCGTAGCCGCTGACGCCGAGGTTGATCACCTCTGTGGCTGGCAGCAAGGCCTCGAGCCTCGCGGCGTAGGTCTCCTCGTCGTCGACATCGAATCCCCAGGTGAAGGAGTCTCCGATCGTGATGATCCGCTGCGTACCGGGCGACTTGAGCGCGGCGTGCTCACGTGAGCCGCGGGCGCCGCGTGAATTCTGATGGGTGTTGCCAAGCGCGAAGCTGGGTTTCGCCCGCCAACCGAGATGATCGTCGTAGACCGTGTTCTCGGCGCGGTGTATCTCACTCTGGGGAGTCCCGCGCAGTCGCAGGATCCAGAAGTCGTTCGAATCGGGATCGCGAAAAGCGGTCGAGGGCAACGCCAAGCGCAACGCGCACTCCGTCAGCCCGAGCATGAGCGTCGTCGAGATTGCCAGCAGCAGCAGCCGCAGCCGCATGCGGACGGCGCCGCGTCGACGCGGGGTAGGAGCTCGCGTTGGTGCCGACATCAACGCTCTGTGGTTGCTCGGGGCGACGACCGCCACGACCCGTTGCACGACCCCGTCGCGGCCATCCGTGAACTCACTCGAGCGCAGGTTATCACAACGCCGCCGGAGCCTCTCGGTGACGGCAGCTCCGCTCGCCACGCGCGCGATGCGACTCGCCAGCCAGCCGGTCAGACGATCCGCTCGAGTAGCGCCTTGATGTCGCGGACGGCGACCTCCCAGCTCAGGCGCTCCTTGAAGCGGCGAGCGCTCGAGCGCGCGAGCGCCCGATACGCGGCGGGGTTGGCCATCGTGCGGACGATGAAGTCGGCATAGAGGGCGGGTCCTGCGCCGCGCGGCATCAAACCGCCGTTGATGCCGTCGACGACGACTGTCGCGATCCCACCCACGTCCGGGGCCAGGCACGGCACGCCGAACGCATTGGCCTCGGCGAGCATGTGAGCCGCGACCTCGGCGCGCGCCGGCAGGATCAAGAAGTGGCTCTGCGCCAGCGTGGCTTCCATCATGGCGCGGCCGGCCGCCGTGAACTTGTCGGCGTAGCCGAGCGGTTTGATGAACGCGGGCAAAGGTCCATCGATGGGCGGGGTGCAACCCAGGACGGTCAGCTCGGTCTCGAGGCCGCGCCGGTTCATTTCGTGCGCGATCGCGACCGCGATGTCGCCGCCCTCGCGTTGCCACTCCACACCGAAGAAAAGCAGGCGAAAAGGATCCGCAGGACGCGCGCATACCATGCGCTCGACGTCCTCGTCGGAGGGAGTCGCGTCGAGGTTGGCGCCCCATGGCACCACCTCGACCTTCGCGGGATCGAGGCCGTACCCCTCGATCGCCTTTTGCGCCGACCACTCGCACGAGTACATCACCAGCTCGCAGCGCCGAAGCGCAGCCTGCTCGAAGGCCAGGAAGTTCTCGCGGCTCTCGCGACACGGGTTCGCGAATGCTGGGTGGGGATAGAAGTCGAGCAAGCCCACCATCGGTGCGTCATGGCAGTACGCGATGGGCCGCCCGCCGCCAAAACCCGTGGGGCCGATTGGCAGGGCGTTGCCTAGCACCAAGACGACGTCGTGATCCGAGGTCGACAGGCGCTCGGTGATTCGATTCGAGGAGAGCTCGACGAGCTCGGGTTCGGCCTGCCGCGCGTAGGCTTTGCGGCGCACTCGCTCGTAGAATCGCGACTTGAGCCCGAGGTAGGTCCGCAGTAGCCGTCGCTCCCCGAGTAGATTGTCGATGGGGCCCACCACCGAGACCTCGACCCCCAACCGCAGCAGGCCGCGCAGGATGTAGAAGGCCGCCTGCGAGCGGCCCTGGTTGGACAGCAGCCATAGATGATGGTTGCTGAGATCGACGTCAGTCACCAACGCGACGTGCATGGCCAAGGCTCTCTGGGACCCTGCTGGGGCCGTGGGCCTACGCAGTCGCGCCGCCATCGATCGCGAGGACCTGCCCGGTGACGAACCCGGCTTCTTCGGACAGCAGCCAGGCGGCGGCGAATCCGATATCCCGTGGTTGACCGAGGCGGGTGATCGGTTGCTCGCCGACGAGCTCCGCCACGCGCTCGGGGTGCTTCCAGTAGTACTCGCTGAAATCGGTCTGGATCAGCCCCGGTGCGATGGCATTGACGCGCACGCCTTTGGGGCCGAACTCCCGTGCCCAACTCCGCGTGAGCATGATCAGGCCCGCTTTGGTGAAGCTGTACAACAGGCCGCCGGCCTGGGGCTTGAGCCCCGAGATGGACACGATGTTGAGGATTGATCCGCCGCCGCGCGCGATCATGCCGGGCAGCACCCGATGCACCAGCCGCAGCGCCGACTTGACGTTGACGTCGACCATCTTGTCGAGCATCGCCGCGTCGACCTCGAGTGACGGACCCTGGCCGATGTTGGTGGCACTGTTGTTGACCAGCGCGTCGACCGGTCCCAGCTCGCGCTCGACGGTGTCGACCAGTCGCGCCAGATCGTCGGCGCGACCGACGTTGCACTCGACCGGCAGCACGCGCCCGGACAGGTGGGCGAACTCGGACGCTGTGGCCTCGAGCGCCTCGCGCTTGCGGCTGGCGATCGCCACGTGAGCCCCGGCCTCGACCAGTCGCTCGGTGATCGCCTTGCCGATTCCGCGGCCGCCGCCGGTGACGATCGCGACCTTGCCGGACAATGAGAGCGTCAGTGCCATCGCGGCGTTTGTAGCACCGCCTCAGACCTCGTACAGCACGTCGAGGTAAGCGCGCATCAGATCGCCCACCGCGCGGCTGCTCGGGCGCTCTGGTCACGTCCTTCGCAGGAGCTCCGCCACGCTCGCGCAGGTCGCCACCTGCGTCAGCCAGTGCTCGAGCACGGCGTCGTCGAGAGTCGCGAGGATACGGTGCTACTCGTCGGGCGAAGGCGTGAGGCCACGCGAGACGTGGACCACCTTTCCACCCACGACCTCGAACCCGCACTCGGGCATGACGAGTCGCTCGTCGGGTGGAGGTAGATCGGTGGAACGCGTGAGCATATCATTCGTCAGTTGCAACGGCCTGTTGGGCAGCAGACACTGCCGTGCTCGTCGCAGGATGGGAGGGGAGCACCACGAGCACCACGCGTGTTCCGCCATCCGCCGTCGCCAGTGCCCGAAGGGCCTCGCAGATAGCATCGACGTCGTAGTTGTAGCGCCGCGCGAATGCATCCCGAGCGGCACGCACCTCGTCGACGATCGGGTGCGTTTTCATCCGTCCTCCTTCATGCGCAGTTCTTCTGGCGTGCAGATTGTCGGCGGCTCGAAGCCGCTGAGGCGACACACGGCCTCACGAGCCGTCCACCACTCGGACGTGATCTGCTGATGCGCCGCGAGCACGAGGTCGCGAGTGGGAAGCGCGGTCAGGTAGCTCAGCACGCTGGTCTCGACGTAGACGCGGGGGCGCACGGCGCTACGAGCCTAGCGCCTCCGGCGCGGCCGCGCGAGTGAGAGCCCTCCAAAGGCGGTTGGCCGAGCGCGTCCGCCGAATCAACCGCGGTACCCCGGTGCCGCTCAGCGGTTACAAAACCTGTCCTCACCGTAGTCCGTGCTCTCGCTGTTCGCGCCTTGCTCATCGCACCACGTGTAGTGATATCTGTAGCAGTTGTGATCCGCGGCTGGGGCCGGCTCTGGGCACTCCGCGTTGGCCTCGGTGCAGATGGCACCGCGGTAGATTTCAGCCGGCATTGACTCTTCGCCGCCTGCGCTTACGCGGATCGCCTCGATCATGTCGCAACCTCGTTCACCGGTGGTGAGGACCAACCGGAATCCGCTGCCCGGCTCGTCGTCTTCGTTCGGGTGAACCAAGAGTTCATCGTTGCTGACGCGCTCCCAGGACCGAACGCTATAGATCACGCCGACTTCGACCGTCCCCTCGTGGCTCAACTCCCACACGCCGCCACTGAACTCGTGATGGCCTGGCTCGTGCGAGTTGTGTTCACCGACGCCGGCATCATCCTGCGAGCCGCTGCTCGCCTGCTCCGATGTCATGAGGTCGCTAGACCAGATGCCAAACAGCCAGTCTTCGAGCTCGATCTCGGGCTCGTCGTCCGCGACGGGTCCGCAGGACGCCGTGCCGCAGACGGCAGCGACAGCCACGCACCACGCTCTTGCCCGTCCACGCATCCACCGCGTCATAGACACCCCACCGTCTTGCGGGCGATTGTCGTCGCGCCGCGGGCGTCGCGGGCCACCAGCTCGAGCTGATGCGCCTGCGTGAACGTCATGCTCGTCGTTGCGGCACTCATCAGCACCCCGTCGACGCGCCACCGCACACTCGCGAGATCACCATCCGCATCGCTCACGCTCTTGGTGAGTACCCGAGTGCTCGGACACGTGACCGCGCTGGGCAGAGTGATCGTCGCGGTCGGCGGACTATCGTCGAGTGCGACGCCCGAGTAGCCCCACCAGACCAGCACGTCGGCGCTGTCGTCTCCGCACGGCACCGAGAACTCGAGCCACGCGCCGTCGGTCCCCTGCAGCAGCGTCCACGCCTGCCCCGCGCGCAGATACACGGGCTCGGCGTTGGGTCGCCGGATGTGAAACGGGACTCCATCCACCACTCCCTCAGCGGCCAGCACGATCGACCCCGATGGGAACCCCTTCCACGCCGTGCCTTGTTGCGCCACGCCGAATGCCGGTTGCTCCAGCTGCACGCTCAGGCTCGACAGCGTGTGCGTCTCGGTCGATGAGCCGCACGTCATCGGCAGCACCAGCGGTTGGCCGAGGTCGAACTCGAGCGAGCCAAGGTAGAATGGGCACGGCGCACTGGCGTTGCCAGCCGCACACAGCGAGTACCCCATGGTGCCCGTGATCGAGGAGGAAACCGGCGAACCACCGGTCGACGCCCAGGCCTGCATCTGGCCAGCGATGGAAATCCGCCACTCTTCGTTTACCGAGAGCGGAGCGCTGGCTTCGGTTACCCGATCGTTCGCCGCAGGGCGAAGGACTTCATCGAACCCGCTGTAGCAGGTCGCACCGAGATCGCAGGCGAGTGTGTTGTTGGGGAACAACCCCTCGCCGTGGCGCTCGTCCGGGTGGACGAAGTCGACTGGGGCGTGATCCGGGTACTGCACCAGCGCCGGCGGAAGGAAAGCCTCTGGGTCGCTGCAGTTGGCCGTCTGGCCCTCGCGCTCGTCGTAGTACTGAGTGCAAGCAATCGCGCAGCGGTCCGCAATCGTCGTCCACTCGTGGTCGCTCGGGTCCTGTGGATTGCCCACCGAACCAGGCGGCGCGACCACACGGAACCCCGACACCGTTCCCGTGACACCGTCGACCGTCGGGGGCGTGAGGGCGACCGTCGCCGAGCCGCCCGCCGGACACATGCCGGAGACCGGCTCGAGCGTGCACGACTGCTCCTCGACGACGAAATCGTCGATCTCGCAAACGTAGCCAGCCGCCTCCGCGTCGGTGAGCTTCACGTATCGCGCCTCCGACGGCTCACCGGCCGCCGACATCAGGAAGGCCATGTAGTACCCCGGCGGTGCGGTATTGGTGTCGAACGGAAAGTCGAGGTCGTTCGACTCGGCGAGCGTGATGCTGTTTCCGGTCTGCACCACGCCAAGCTTCATCAGCGACTGACCCATGTCGAAGCCATGCGTCACGCTACCCAGCTTCAGCAGCGCGACGTGGTCAACAGGTTCGCTCCCAAGAGCGATCGGAATCGTCGTTCCTTGCGGCCCCTGATCGTCGCCGCCGGGGTACAGGATGGTGATCTCTTGCGGGGCCCCAGCATACTCGGGAGCCGGCGCCTGGTCGGCGTATGCCGGCGCAAAGTACTGGCCAGTTGTCTGCTCCTGCAGACCCGGTGGACTGTTCGGATTTTGGTTGTTCCCGTCCGGGTAGTCGCGGTGACCCCCACCCATCGAGATCACCCGAGCGTCGGGGAGCAGGAGCGCGGTGGAATGATACATCCGCGGAGCCGCCTCTTCGTCGAACTCGGTCCAAGCGCCGCACGTGGGATCCCAGATCTCCGAGGTCTTGGTGGCGTAGCATGCGTTGTTGACGGGCGAACAAAATCCGGAAACCCCCTGCTGATTCGTCGTCGCAGCCCCGCAGCGCATCTGCTCCTGATCGGGGTCGAAGTAGGGCAGAAGGTCGCCGCAGTCGTCAAACTCATTGTCGAGATCGCAGTTCGGGGCGCAATCGCAGGCGCGCGTGCAGTTCCCGGTCATGGCGGAGTTGCAGGTCGAGCCCTCGAGAATTTCATCGCACGTGTAGGTCGGCACGCAGGCGGCGCCATCCACGTGGCAGGAAACTGCGACGTCACACGCCTCAGGATCCATGTCCATCACCGCGCAGGCCGCCGCGCTCGAGCATTCGACGGCTTCGATGAGCGAACACCGCGAGAGCTCCGGCTCGATCTCGACCTCGCACACCGGGACCAAGCCGGGAGGAACGTCGAGTTGACTCTGCACGCACAGGCTCGGGCAGCCATCCTGGCAGTTGACGTTGACGTAGCAAGTTCCTGCTCCGGTGCATTCGCTCTCCGAGTCGTACTCACCGTTGACGTCGCAGGGGCTCCAGAAATTGTCGGCAGCGCCGGCGTTTCCTCGGCGATTGCCACCGGTGGCGAGCACTCGACCGTCGGGCAACAGAGTCAGCGTGTGGAAGTGCCGGGCCTTACGCATGGGCTGCAACACGCAGTCTGGCTCCGGCTCGCCATCAGCGGTGCTGCAGAACTTGGCGGGGATGTTCGCCGGGTCTGGATCTTCGGCGTATGCGGTCAGGTCGATGATCTCGACGTCGGCGGTAGCGTCGGCGGAGCCAAACAACAGACCGCCGGACTTGATGATCTTGCCGGGTGCGTACATGGCCGCCGAGCCACCGCGAATGAACGACTGGATGCCATTACTCGGAGTGGCGACCCAGCTCCAAGGCAGCGCCGACCCTCGGGGACTCGGGACCAGAATCTGGCCATGGTGGTTGAGGACGGGGTCCTCAACGCTGAACTCCTCTCCGTCGGCCTCCTCCGAACCCGCGTAGAACACGTGCCCGTTCGGCAGCACAAACATGAAGGGGTACTGCGGCACACCCCCCACGTCAGGAAACCAAGCCGTCTCCCCGCCAGGAAGCGGCACCAGCGAGTTGTCGAACGGATCATACACCTCGAGCACACGCGTCGCACCGGCCGGCGGTGTCGCGGTGCCGAAACGCGAATCGCCGCCCGCGATCAGCACGCGGCCGTCCCCAAGCGCGGTCAGCGTCGGATACCAGCGGTCGTATGTCGCCGGTTGCGACGGACTCACGCGGTGCTCGTTCGAGAACGGCGGCACGACGAACTCCCACCCAAAGGTGGAGGTTGGCTCCTCTCCCGGCGCGGGGGCCATCCGCGCGTTGGTTGGGTTGAAGAGGTAGGTGTCGTTGAGCCCGCCGCTACTCGGGCTTCCGGTCACGTTTCCGCCGGCGAAGAACACGCGACCGTCGAACAGCTGCACATGCCCACTACAGAAGATGTCGGGCAACGCGCACTCCGCCCTCCTCCACTGGCCGTCCACCTCGCGGTCGCGTCGTGTGCGAATTGGAATCGGGTGCCAGGTCATCGACGACGCTTCGCTGCCGATGTCCCACACCCGCTGGTCGTTCTCGCCGTGCATGAGCAGCAACTGATTGTCCGGCAGGTGCATCGCATGCACTGCAGTCACGAAGCAGTGGTGGCTCGAGATCGAATGGTCGAACGATCCATATCCCAGTGCCTGCGGACTCACGAGTGGATCACACGGAAATTGCTGCTTGCTGAAGTCCCCCGCCGCTGGATCGAAGCCGCCGCCCTCGAAGAACAGGAGGTCGTTCGCCCCAGTCGCTACGTTCGACCAATCCTCGATCCCGTCGGGAGCCTGCGCCCACTGCCCGTCGATCGCGTCGGTGTCACAGACCGGAGCGCCGGTCTCGCCGGATCCATCGTCAGAACCACCCGACGTCGGACAGCCGCAGAGCAGCATCAGCCCAACCGCGTGCAGTCCTTCACCGAACCGAACCGAACCGAACCGAACCGAACCGAACCGCGTGTACCCATTGTCATCCTGATCCCGAGCATTTTCTCAGCATGAGCTTCCGAGCGACCAACGTCAACCAGACTCGGCACCGGGGGTGACTCGCCGCTCGGCGACCACGCGGCGCCGTCGCCGACGACGGCCGAGACATCGATCAAGTACATCTGCCAGCCACCTTGGTGCGCCGAGTCGAGCGCGACCAACCTACCGCTGGGCGATGCTCGCAGCTGCAGGTCGCAACGATCCGGCCCCCGATACCACGGCGGCGCGAAGAACGTCCCGAGCCGGCGCTTGCGCCGAGCGGTCGTGTCGAACAGGTACGGGACCTGACAGCCGAGGATGCTCGGATAGGTGTCACACAAAATCCAGCGCGAGTCGGCAAGGTAGGTGCAGTGGCCGTTCTCGACCATCACGCCCACACCCACTCCGCGGCCGCCGTTGGCACCGATCGCGACCTTGCCGGACAAAGCGAGTGTCAGCGCCATCGCTGCGCTTGCATCCCCCGCCTCAGACCTCGTACAGCACGTCGAGGTAGGCCCGCATCAGATCGCCCACCGCGCTACGGACCGGCAGCGTGCCCGCGAGGCCGTAGATCGGCGCAAGCCCACCCTTGTCGCCGGGGGTCTTGCGGACCTCTTCGACGGCCTCGCGCAGGTCCGCGAGGAACCGCTCGGCAACACCCGGCTCGGTGTGGCGCAGCGTCACGCACAGGTGCACCGCCGGCGGCAGATGCAGTCCATTGAGGTTCCAGTGCCGCTGGGTCATGACATCCAGGACGCGATAGACATCGAGGTCCTTGGCCGCAAACGCGATCACCCACAACGGATCACCGAGCACCTCGAGGCCGTCGATGGATGCGATGCCTTCGCGGATCGTGTTCGCGGTGGCGAGGATCTTTGCGGTCGCGTCGAGATAACCGCTGCGCCCGATCGACACCAGCGCGGCCCAGCATGCGGCCGTCAGCGCGCCTGGGCGGCTGCCGGCGAACGTGGGTGACATGTACATCCCGCCGGGCCAATCGGTGGCCGTGAAGAACTGATAGCGGCGTAGCCCCGCGGATCGGTA
>CANLQR010000054.1 GCA_947492135.1 Deltaproteobacteria bacterium
TGGAAAGCCAGCATGATCCACGTCGAGCAGGTGACGGCGGCGATCGAGCGCGTGCGGGTCGAGGCGGTCTTGCAGTTCGGCTGGACCCATCTCGAACTCGTGGCAGTGGCGCGGCCCGGTTCAGCGATTGCCTTGCACGGTACGATCGCGGCCCACGGCTTGCTGGCCCGCGTGCGTCGCGAATGCGGGCCGGGCGTGGTGCTCGACGTGTCGGCCGTGGAGGTTCTCACCACCGGGCGGTTCGCTGCAGTCCCCGAGCCCGGCATCGGCTTGTATCGCCGCCCGGATCGCGTGCGCGACGACGAACTCGCGACCGAGCTCGACCCCCGCGATGGACCCGTGGAATGGCTCACTGAGCTCGGTGGTGCCCAACTGGTCAGGGCCAGCGACGGCACGGTGGGCTGGACGCGGGCCACGCTGGCGTCGGTGGTCGCGCGACCGCAGTTTCTCGTTCCTGCCCACGCGGACACGCGGATGATTTCCACTTCGTGGGCGTCGTGGTTGGGCGTGGCCTATCGGATGGGCGGCACGCGCGACACCGGGGTGGACTGCTCCGGGCTGGTGCAGCGGCTGCTCGCGAGCGCATCGCTGCGGTGCCCGCGGCACTCGACCGATCAGCTCGCCATCGATCCGCAACCCGACCTCGTCAGCGACCTCGGCACGATCGTCGCGATCTGGTCCGACGATGAGGCGCCGTGCCATGTTGGCCTGGCGGTCGGAGGCGGTCGGATCGTCCACGCGTCGCGATCCCGCGGACTCGTGGTGGTGCAGACCGATCGGGAGTTCGTCGCCAACGCGCGACGCGTCGCTCACGTTCCACTCGCTGGGGTGGTGGAGTTGCAACACCGCGCGCAGGGCCAGGCTGATCTTCTCGCGGTGCTGCGGCCTTTGTCCGTTGCCTAGGGCTCGACGAGCACGCGAGGCCGTCCCTCGCGGATCTCCCCGATGATGCTCGCAGTCACCCCCGCGCCCTCGAGCGCAGCCATGGCCTTGCGCACCGCGCGGGGAGCAAGCGCCGCAAGCAGGCCACCGGAGGTCTGCGCGTCCGCGAGCAACAGCGGCACCGTCGGGTCGCCACGCAGAGCACTGTGGATCACCAGCTTACGGGCGACCGACTCGAGGTTGGCTCGCGAGCCGCCGGGAAAACAGTCGAGCGCGGCGAGGCGGCGCGCTGCGGGCATCATCGGGATCGCAGACCACCGCAACGTCGCGGCGACGCCCGAGCCGTCGAGCATCTCGAAGAGGTGGCCGAGCAGGCCGTAGCCGGTCACGTCGGTGACGGCATGAACCGAACCGCCGACCTGGTGCAGGGCTTCGGCGGCCGCGCGATTGAGCGTCGACATCACCCGCGTGGCGATGCGGATCTCGGCGGCGCGTGCGAGCTTTCGCTTGATCGCCGTGGTCACTACGCCGATCCCCAACGGCTTGGTGAGCACCAAGATGTCACCGGCTCGGGCGCCGACGTTGCGCCACACTTTCTTGGGTGAGGTGACACCGATGACGGCGAGGCCGAACTTTGGTTCGGCGTCGTCGACCGTGTGCCCACCACCGATCGTCACACCGGCCTCACGGCAAGCGTCGGCGCCACCGGCGAGGATCCGCGCGATTACCCGGCTGCCCAGGACCTTGGCCGGGTAGCCGAGCAGGTTCAGCGCCAGCATCGGTCGTGCCCCCATCGCGTAGACATCCGACAGCGCGTTGGCGGCGGCGATACGACCGTAGTCGAACGGGTCGTCGACCACAGGCCCGAAGAAATCCGCGGTGAACACCAGCGCGCGCGAGCCCAAACGGTACACAGCCGCGTCGTCGCGGGTCTCGGTACCGACCAGGAGGTTGGTGTCGGTGACGGGGGCCAGATGGCGCAGGACCTGCGCCAGCTCCGAACTTCGGAGCTTGCCCGCTCAACCGCCGGCGCGACTGAGTTCGGTGAGGCGTATGGGCATCAAACGCGGTCTACCACGACGAACCGGCGGTCGGTGGTGCCCGCGAGGTGGGTGCGCTAGCCTGGCATTGGGCCTTCGCGTCGGCCCGCGTCTGCCTGCCGCACGGATCGTCGACCATGCCACACAATCTCGACCTCACCTTTACCGTGGTGCTCATGGTTGCCGCCGGCGGCTTTGCGCTGGGCGCCTTGATGTGGATCGCGGCCCGCCTCGGTGGTCGCGCAAGTCGCCCGGCCGCGCTGGTGATGAGCCTCTCGCTTTTCGTCTACCTCGGTGGCGGTGTCGCGGGTGCGGTCGCGCGTGCTGAGATGAATGCGCCGCTCGACGACAAGCAGGCCAAGGCCCCAGCGGCCGCGCCGAAGGTCGCTGCAGCGCCCGCCAAAGTCGACGCTGCACCTGCGGCCGCGTTGCCACAGGTGACGCCGCCCGCGGCCGATCCGATCGCGCCAGCCGTCACGCCGCCCCCGGTGGCCCCGCCGATTCCGAGCACACCGCCCGAGCCCGTCGCGGTGCCCGAGCCCGAGCCCGTCGCGGTGCCCGAGCCCGAGCCCGCCGCGGCCCCCGTGGCGCCAAAGAAGAAGAAAGAAAAGAAGAAGAAAAAGCCCGCCGAGCCGTCGAGCGAGCCGGCGTCCGACGACCCAGTGGTCCCGCCCGACGCGAAGCCGGAGCCGGACGTGAAGCCGGAGCCGGCCGCGAAGCCCGAGCCCGCCGCAAAGCCCGAGCCCGCCGCGAAGCCCGAACCCACCGAGAAGCCCAAGAAGCCCGAGTTGCTCGATATGGATCCGCCCAAAGTGCCGGATCCCGGATCCGGATGACGCGGTCACCTCGGGCGTCGCGGCACGGGTGCGCGCCGGCGCTGGTCAGCCCGCAGCCACGGCGAGCATGAGCTGCGCGGCGTAGTACATCGGCAGGCCCCAGAGCCGATTCACGAACGCGCGGCGGACGAAGACATCCCGAGCGACGGCGAGATCGGACAGGTAGAACGCAGTGGCGCCGATACGGAGGCCCCACGTCGAAGCTCCCGCGTCGCAGCTCCAAGCGCACGTCACCATCGCGGTGATGATCGCCACGTAGGCGAGCACCGGTCGCCGCATGTCGACGGCGACGTGCGGGCCGAGCCAGCGCCACACCAGCCACGCGGGCGCCAGCAGGGCAGCACCGAGGATGACGGCTTGCGTCACCGCCAACTCCCGGCTCGCGAACGCCAATGCGTACCCCAGGTGGCCCAAGGCAAACGCCACCAGCCCCGCAAGAAACCAGCGTTGGGCGCGGGATAGCAGGCAGGCATCTCCAATCGCGCAGGCAACGATCGCGACGAACATCGTGCGCCCAAATCCGCTGTCGAGCGCTCCGGCCTGCCACGCGGTCGCAATGAACCCGCACGACGCCGAGAGCTTGGCGGTGCGCTGCAGCCACCGGTTTTCGCGGTGCTCGGCCACGAGCAGGGCGAGGACGGCCGCGACGGTCAGCGTGATGCAGGCCGCGAGCATCCGTTGTCTACTCGCCTTCCCCGGCGGGCGCTTCGCTCGCGAACACGAACGGGTACGTCACGTCGACCTTGCCGCCGCCCTCGGGAGGCGGGAACGAGAGGCTGAGCATTGATTCGCGCATGCACTCGAGGAGGTCGGGGTGCGTGACTTCGCTCGCCGGATCCACATCGGCCTCGTCAACCACGCCACCAACACTGGGGTCGCCGACGATCGAGAACTTCATCGTCAGGGTACCGCCGAGCTTGGGCTGGTCCTCGAGTGCGGACTCGTAGCACTCCTTGGCGATCGGCAGCAGGTCCTCGCGCACGCGGGCTTGAATGTACGCCGCGTCGAGGGTCCCCGATGCTCCTTGATCCACTTCGGCATCGTCTCGGGCGCCACGCCGCGCGGAGGCGCCCTTGCGATCGAGGGTGCGCAGCTGCAACCGCAACGCGTCGGTCTTGGCGCGGTCCCGCTGGGTTGCCCGCGACCCAACGCCCTTGGCAGTCGCCGCCAGAAGCGGTGCAGCAGCGGCGGTGGGTTCGGCTTTGGCCGAGCCATCGGATCGATGGTCGACCGGTGTGCCGCTCGGTCGGGAGGACGGCTGGGCCGTGGCCGGGGTCGTGGCAGCGACGGTGTCGGTGGACCCGCGCCATAGCCAGAAGCCGGCCATCGCGAGCAGGGCGACAGCGGGCAGGGCGAAGTTCTTCAGCGCGGACACCTTGGACTCCAGTATGCCGCGCTGCCTGCCCCCAGGACTAGCTTCGCTTCGCCTCGCTCACTCGCGCGGCGTAGCGCGACTGCAGTGCAGCGAACACAGCTCGCACCCCGAGGATCTCGCCGCCCGCCGGTCGGCCCGGTTTGCTCGACACGTTCCACGCCATGGTGTCGATGTGGACGAAGCGCCGTCGCGGCCCGACGAATTCCCGCAGGAAGAGTGCGGCCGTGATGGCGCCGCCTTCCGAGACGCTGCCGACGTTGTTGAGATCGGCGATCGGGCTGTCGAGGTGCCGACGATACGCGGCGAACAGCGGTAGCGCCCACAGCGGGTCCGCACAGGCGTTGCCGGCCGCCACGAAGCTGTCGCGCACCGCGTCGTCGGTCGAGAACAGCGCCGGCAGATCAGTGCCCAGAGCGACGCGGGCGGCGCCAGTGAGCGTCGCAAAATCGATGATGAGATCCGGATCCTCGGCCTCGGCCTCGGTCAGCGCGTCGCACAGGATGAGTCGGCCCTCGGCGTCGGTATTGCCGATCTCGACGGTCGTGCCCTTGCGGGTGCGAATCACGTCCCCGGGCCGGTAGGCGTTGCCTGCCACGCTATTCTCGACGATCGGCAGCAACACGCGCAGCCGGACCGGCAGGCGCGCGCCCATGATCAGGTGGGCCAACGCGATCACCGAAGCGGCACCGCCCATGTCTTTCTTCATCAAGCGCATGCCCGCCGCGCCCTTGAGATCGAGACCACCAGAGTCGAAACACACGCCCTTGCCCACGAGCGTCAGCCGCGGCGCGTTGGCGTCACCCCAGCGCAGGTCGACCAGCCGCGGGGCACGTGTGCTCGCGCGCCCGACCGCATGGATCATGGGATAATTGTTGGCAAGCAGCCCTTCGCCGATCGTGACCTCAAACGTCGCGTCAAACTGCTTTGCGAGCTCGATCGCAGCCTGTGCAAGCTCGGCGGGGCCCATGTCCGACGCGGGTGTGTTCACCAGGTCGCGACCCGTGCAAAGCGCCGCGATGGCTCGGCTGGTGGCGGCGACATCGGCACCGGTGGGCCACACCAAGACCGCGGGCTTTTTTGCCGACTTCTTGTCGGGGTTCTTGTAGCGATCGAACGAGTACGAGGCCAGCGCCCAACCCAGCGCGGCGTTGTTGGCCTGCTCGGCTCCGAGGGCGCCGTCGATGCGGTAGCGGCCCCCCGGCACCTTGCTCACGCACGCGGCAAAGTCCCACGGATCGGGGTGGTCGCCGATCCCGAGCACGACTTCGGCGAGTTTGCCGTCGCGGCTCGGCACCAGGGCGACCTTACCGCGCTCGCCGGTGAAACCGGTCGCCTCGAGCCAGTTGCGGGTCGCGGCCGGTCGCTTCTTGATCCACTTGGCAAACGCCGCGCGGCCCAGCGCGTAGATCGGGGTGGCGGGGGGCTTGTCTCGCGTCGTCAGGCTGTCGACCATCGGGGCGACGTTAGCACGCCGCGCAGACGCCCATCGCGAGTCCGACGCAGATCTCGTCCCACGGATCGACACAGCACACGTAGTCTTCATTGCAGACGCACTGCTCGACTTGGTCGTCGTCGCAGCCAGGATTGCCGTGTGCGCCGCAGCAGTCGCCGCCGCCGCCAATGCCCGGACACTCGGCGCAGCCCAGCAACACCGTCTGGACGGTGCAGACGACGTCCCACTGCACGTCGCAGCAAAAACTCTCCTCGCTGCAAACGCAGGTCTCGATGGCCTGATCGCCGCAGCCGGCCCCCCGTTGGGCGTCGCAGCACGCACCGCCCGGGCTGCCGGTATCGGAAGCCGTATCGGTGGGATCGCCCGAACTCTCTGCCGGATCGCCGCTGCTTTCGCCCATGGTGCCCGTCGATGGATCTGTCATCGAGCCGCTGGTGGGGTCGCTGACGCCGGTGGAATCGCTGGGGTCGGTCGGGTCGGTCGGATCGCTCGGATCGCTCGGGTCGGTCGGATCACTCGGGTCGGTCGGGTCGCTCGAGTTCGTGAACGTCATGCTCGACGGATCGGTTGGATCGCTCGCGCTGTGGCCAAACGTCGAGTCCAACCCAACCGTGGTCGTATCGCCACCGTCGTCGCCACCGTCGCTGCCGCCGCAGCCAACCACGCACCCCAGCAGAGCGAGCGCTGCTGCGCGAATCATGTGCGCGAGCCCCCCGTCGAGACGCCCAGGGCCGTCGCAAGGTGCTGCCACAATCCATCGGCATCGAACGGCTTGTTGAGCATGGTCGTGCCTCCAGCGGCGACTAGCCGCAGCTCACGCAGTGCGTCACTGTGCCCTGACGCTACCACGATCCGCAGGCCAGGTTGCAGCAACCGCATGCGTGCGATGGCCTGCTCGCCATCGAGGTTGGGCATGTCGAGATCGACAATCGCGACATCGAATGGCGGACTCGCGCTGGCGTGGATCTCGACGGCCTCGAGACCATCGACCGCCGCAACGACCTCGAGTCCGAATCGCTCGAGGATCCGGCGGGTGGTGCTGCGCACCAGTGGTTCGTCGTCGACGATGAGCGCACGCCCGGAGAGCTGAGCCCGCCGCCGCGGCGCGATGCTGATGGGCGCGGTCTCCGACGACGTCGACGCCGGCAGTGTGACGATGAATCGCGTGCCCATTCCTGGCTCGCTCGCGAGCGCGACATCCCCGCCGTGCGCACGCACGATCCGATACGCGGTCGCGAGGCCCAGGCCCGTACCCTCGCCCTTGGCTTTGGTCGTGAAAAAGGGCTGAAAAGCCGCGGCGAGGGTCGTTGGGTCCATGCCGACGCCCGTGTCGGCGATCACGATGCGTGCGATCGTGCCGGAACCCGCGGCGCCAGCAATGAGGCTGGCCTCGATCCGGAGCACTCCGCCGGAGGGCATCGCTTGTTTGGCGTTGACACAACCGTTCATCAGGACTTGCAACAACTGGGTCTCGTCACCGATCACGGCGAGATGGGGCGGCACGTCGGTCACGATCTCGAGTGAGCGCGGGACCGTTCGCCGGAGCAGGCCCACGACCTCGGCCACGAGATGCTCGAGTACGACGACCTCGCGAGCTCGGCGCTGCGGGCGGGCGAACGACATCAGCTGGCCGGTGAGTTCGGCCGCACGTCGCGCGGCGCTCTCGATTTCGTCGAGGCAGTCGGCCAGCTCGCTGGCCGGCGTCGGTGTGTCTTTGAGGTACGTGACGTTGCCCAGCACCGTGACGATCAGGTTGTTGAAGTCGTGGGCAATGCCACCGGCGAGCTGACCCAGCAGGTGGAGCTTCTGAGCCTGGAGGACCTGTTCTTCGTACCGATCGTGTCGAGTGAACAACAGGATTGTCGCGGTGCCAATCGCCACCTTGTCGCCCGAGTGCAGCGGCGCAGTGCCGATCCGGATGCCGTTGACGAACGTGCCGTTGCGACTGCCGAGATCCTCGATGATGAACTCGCCGACCGCGTCGCGTCGAATTGCGCAGTGCCGGCGAGAAACCCCGTCATCTTGCACCGGGACGCCGACGTCCGCGTCGCGGCCCATCACGATGTCGTCATGCACGGCGAACCGCTGGCCTGCGTCGGGGCCAACGAGGATCACCAGCTGCGCAGAGGGATCGCCGCCGCGATCGGCCCGCTCGTGGCCCACGAGCCCGAGCGTCATCGTCGCCTCAATCTGTCGATCGTACTCCGACACTTCCGCCCTCCGGACTTCCCGCACCGGTAGGGTAACCCCTCCCAGCGCGTTGCCGCGAGCGGCTCGACGCGTCTCGTGGGCGCGCGAGATCGCCCGCCCGCCTCGAGCTAGAAGGCCTCTTCGGGGTAGACGACCACGAAATGGGACTCGCCGATCGCGAACACGTCACCCGGTTCGACCAGCACCGCGCGGCGTACCTGCTCGCCGTTGCGCTGGAGTTCGGCCCCGGGTGCGGCGGGACGGATCTGCATGGGCCGGTCGCCACCGCTCCAGTCGAGCACCACCGCGACCTCGAGTCCCGCGCCCGGGAGCATGACGTCACAGCCCGTACCCGAACCGAGCATTCGGCGCCCCGGCGCAAGAGCCACATCCACCGGACGACTACCCGGCGCAACGACACGCACGCACGCTGCCGGCATGGCATCGAGATCCTCGCACAAGATCGTGCCCAAGATACTCGCCATCTCGCCTGAACTCTGCGGCCGCTTGTTCGGATCCTTGGCGAGTGAGCGACGCAGCAGCAACAGCAGACCATCGGGGAGCCCGCCACAGCCGGGGTAGCGTGAGATCGGCACCATGTTTCGCATCGCGTGGGCGTCGAGCCATGCGATGGGGTTGTCACGCAACGCCTCGACGACATCGGTGACATGGCGGTGGGGAAACAAGACCGCGTAGCCGCACAGCATCTCGTACAAGATGGTCGCGAGACTGTAGACGTCCGAAGCCGGCGTGAGTTGGTCGGTGACGAGTTGTTCGGGTTGGCAATAGTGCGGCGTACCGACCACCGTGCGTGCCGCGGTCGCGTTGGTGCCGTAGGCCCAAGGGACTCCCCATGCGCGAGCCAGTCCGAAGTCGAGGAGCTTGACCGTGCCGTCGGATTGGATCCAGATGTTTGCCGGTTTCACGTCCCGGTGAACGACACCTTGTGCATGCGCCTCGGCCAGGCCCATGCACGCCTGCATGATGATCCCAAGCGCTTCGCCGAGCGCCATGGGCTCGTCGAAGTCGTGATGGTGGTCGAGTTGCTGGCCCTCGACGTAGTCCATCAGAACGTAGAAGTGATCGGCGCCGATGCTCGAACCGTGGAGACGAGCCACGTGGGGGTTGTTGAACGACTTCAACACGGCGACCTCGCGAATCGCTCGCGTGATCATCTCGTCGCTCATGCGCGGGTTCTCGGCCAGCTTCAGCGCCAGCGGGCGATCAAAACCCGGCGCGAGGACCTTGTACACGCGCGCGAACGAGCCAACCCCGACCTCCTCGAGGATCTCGAAGTCACGGTATGTCATGCCTGGTTGAAGCGGCTCGGTCATCGACAACGCGCGTGAGGGTAACGCACCGATCGTCGCACCGGGTCGCGTGGATCGGCATCTACGCCCACCGTTGAGGCTCTGGTCGTGAGTTCGCACGCCGCGTTGCCGTTGATCTACAGTCCCGGCCGTGCCGCCGCCGCCGCGTGTCCGCTGGCTTGACCGCGTCGTGGGCGTCGCCGTCGGTGCGGTCGTGACTGCATGGTTGCTCCGATCCGATCCTTCTCCTTCGCGGCCCGACGAGAGCATCCCCGCGGCGCCCGGGCCCTTGGGTCCGCCCGAGTCCGAGATCGGGAGTCCTGTGCCCGACGCGAGCGTGCTGGCAGTCGCACCATCGGGCGAGGTCGCACCGATCGCACCAATCGCGCAGCGCGAGGCTGAGCCGGTTGTCGCGCCGCTCGAGCCCGCCGTGTCGCCGCGGCGCGTAGAGCCGTTGCCACCGACGGACGCCGCGGCTCCACCGCTGCTGCCGCTACCACGGATGCCCGGAGACACCAGGCTCTCGAGCTCGGCGCGGTTCGATGACGCCGCTGGATCGTGGATCCTGAAGAGCGCATTTCGCGTCCACGCGCGCGAGCATCACGTGATCGCGTTCTACCGCAAGGCGCTTGCGGACGAGGGCCTCGACGTGACTCTGGTCGAGGATCCGCCGGGTGCCGATGGGACCGTCAAGACCTACCTGCACGGCAAGAACGGGCGGACCCACGCCCAGGTCGGGATCTTGCCCCGCACCGACGCGCTCGAGACCCGAGTGTGGATCCTGTGGCGCGCCCGAGCATAGTCGTGGCTGAGGAATACCAACCGATCACCGTGCGTCGGCGGATCGTGGGTTCAGCCCGGCGCATCGCGTGGGCACTGCTCGTCGCGGGACTCGGTTCGTGCGAGCGCGAGGCTCCGGTCGTGACGTCGTTTGCCGGCGACGAGCAGCCGAGCTGCCCGGCAGGGCCTGTGGCCGCCGCGTTCGCGCCTGGCGTGGACGCGCGCCTCGAGCTCGGCGCGACCTGGCTGCCGGCGGTGGGCGACGATCCGGTTCTCGCCGACGCCGAACGCCTGGCGGCGCATCGGCTGCGAACCTCGGGCCTCCCGGGAGGGGCGGGCGATCCTTGGCGTGCAGCGGTCGGCTCCGAGGGTGAGCTGGCCGACGCGCGGCGACGCGCGCTGTCGTTTCACGAGGAGGTGCGACGCGGCGAGCTCGTCGAGCACGAGCCAGGCGCGGTCGACCAGGCCACCGCGATCATCGAGCGAGCCGAGCCCGTCGATCATGCTCGCCTCGTGGTCGTGCAGACGCAGCTCCACTGCACGCCGAGTGAGGGAGGGTACTTTCGGCTGCCCGATCGAGATCCGGCGTTCGATCGCAACGCCTGTACGACGCTGCATCCCGGCGAAATGCTGCGAGTGCTCGCGCGGGCCGATGCCGGGCGATGGCTGCTGGTGGATGCCGGACACACCAGCGGTTGGGTGCGACCTGCGGGCCTCTCGGAGCGACTTACGGAGGACGCTCGCCGAGCATGGCGCGGCGCCGAACGGGTGTGGGCGCTGGCGGATGACGTTCGCACGCGGGGCGGAGTGCCGCTGCGCATGGGCGTTGGTCTGCCGGTGGTCTCGCGCACCACGGCAGACATCACGGTCCAGGTTGCGGCGGCCAGCGGGCCCACCGAGGACGTGCTCGACGCCCGCGCTGCGATCACCGTGGGCTTCGCACCGCTACGACGCGGTTCCGTGTTGGCAGCCGCGTTCGCTCAGATCGGCGCTGCGTATGGCTGGGGAGGCCGGGGTGGGGCGCGAGACTGTTCACAGTTCTTGCGCGACACCCTGATTCCATTCGGCCTCGAGCTGCCGCGGCACTCCAGCGCGCAAGCCGAGTCCGGCTTCACCACCGTCGAGGTCGCTGGTTGGTCTGCCGCCGACAAGCTGGCCGAGATCGATCGCGCGAGTCGAACCGGCCTCGTGTTGGAGTACATGCCCGGCCACGTCCTGCTCGACATCGGGGCGTGGGACGGTCGGCGATGGTCGATATCCTCGATTGCCGAGTTCCTCGTGCCCTGTCCACAGGGTGGCGGAGATACGCTTTATCGCCTCGACCGCGTGGCGGTGACCGATCTCGAACTCGGTCGCGGGACCGCGCGCGGGGCCTTCGTCGACCGGATCACCAAGCTCGCTGTATTCGGATCGTCGCCCTGACGCGGCGCTGTCCGGCCCTCGCGCTCAAGGATCGACGCGGACGACCTCGTCCGCCACCCCGTCGACGTACCAGAGCTTGCCGTCGGGCCCGATCGTGAGCCCCATCAAGCCGACTGCCCCGGTCGCCAAGCGCCCCAGCTCTTCGCCTTGCGGCGTGAAGGCGACGACCTCACCGCTGTCGAACTGCGCGACAAAGAGACGTCCGCCCTCGAGCGCCAGGCCGCTGGGCGACGACAGCCCGCTCAACACCGGTTCCCAGCTCGCGCCGTCCCAACCGCTGTACTCGCCGACCCCGTCCCAGTTGCCGCTGAGCTCGCCGTTGCTCGATCCGCTCTCGATGTCGAGCGCCATCACGCGCCCGCTTCCGGTGTCGGCGACGTACAGCAGGCCGGTGTCGGCGTCGAGCACCATGTGCCCGGGCACATCCGAGCGCCTTTGGACCACCGCGTTGAGGTAGCGTCGCGTCGAAGCGTCGGAGTGATCGGTGCCACCCGGTCCATGGTCGCTCTTGAAGTCGTAGCGAACCAGGTGACCGTTGAGACCGTCGTACGCCCAGTAGGCATTGCCGCTCTCCCACGCGATACCCATGCAAAGCGGGCTCTGGTGCAGCATGTCGAGGTGGCTGCCTTCGCCGCTGCCGTCGCCTTGGTGGACCATGGCAAAGACGTCGAGGTCTGCGCTCCAGAGCGTCGGGCCCATGAAGTCGTCGGGGGCTTGCGGGACTCCGTTCCATTCGTCTCGCGATTCCTGACACGAGGCGAACTTGTTGTTCGTCCCGAATGCGAGCGAGGACACAGTCGCCATGAAGTGCTGCCCGAAGTAGTCGGCACGCGCCTCGGCCTGCTGACCTGATTCGCCGGCATCGGTGATGATCACCACGCCGTGGAAACCCGCGTTCGCGGTCCACAGCTGGTCGGGGTGATCGGGCGAGAACTCGAGATCACGAACGCTGTCGAGTCCGTCGGCTGCGGTCGCGATGACCATGAACGTCTTGCCGAACTCGGGCACCGCGTCGCTGGGTGGGTCGCCGGAATCATGGCCGCTGTCGGTGTGGCCGCTGGGGTTGCTGTCCGATGCATCGCCGCTACTGTCGTCGCTGTCGCTGTCGCCGCTGTCGTCGTCACCGTCGCTGTCGCCGTCGTCGCCGTCGTCGTCACCGTCGTCGCCGTCGCCCGGTGCCGTCGGCATCCAGATCGTGGTCACCGGCTGGCTCTCGGGGGCGGAGCAGGCGGATGTCATCAACACGACAGCGGCCATGAGTCTGGACGAAGGCAGTCTTTGCATCGCCCGAGACGCTACGAGGCCGGGGCCCGCGGGGAAATCTGGGCGAACTGCCCAGCGCGGTCGAGACGTCAGACCACGAAACAGCCGCGGGTGGGCGAGTTGTGCAGCGAGTCGTCCCGGGGCGGCTCCGCTCGGGCGACACCACAACGCACCGTCGAGAGTCGGTGTCGCGTCGTGGCTCCGCCTGCGGTCAGCGCCCGCGGCAGCCATCCACCGAAGTTTTTCCGTCCCACAGAGCCGCTTTCCGGACTCGAACCGGAGACCTACTGATTACGAATCAGCGCGGATGGTGTGCATGGGTTCAGGTACGTGTGCACAAACCCTTGAAACAAGGCGATTCGCGTGCTCCCATGGACACCGATGGATACCCGAACACAAGGCGCCCGTGGGACCCGCGTGGGACCCGACAGGGCGACTGACTCCAAGGGCGGCCAGCGGCGCCTCACGCAACGCATCGTCGATGCACTCCGACCGGCCGCGGGCGAGCGGTTCGTCGTCTGGGACAGCGTCGTGCGCGGCCTCGGCGTGCGCTGCTACGAGCGATCGGCGTCCTACGTGCTCCGCTACAAGCCACGCGGGCGCGCGCAGGTGCTCGCCACGATCGGCGACGCGCGCACGATGCCGCTCGACGATGCACGACGCGAGGCCGAACGACTCCGCGGCGCCGATCTCGTAGTCCCGCGCGGCGCGAACGTCGACAAGCTGCTCACGCACTTCGAGACGAACCACCGCACGCGAAAGAAGGGCAGGGCGCCGACTGAGGATCCCGACACGCGTCGGCGTCTCGCGTTGCTCCGCGCGAAGTGGGGGAAGCGAGCCGCCGACGAGATCACGCACGTGGACGTCGCGGCCGTGCTGCTCGAGATCACGACACGCGGCGCGCCGTACGAAGCGAACCGGACGCGCGCGCTCGTGCGAGCGATCTGGAATGAAGCGCGCCGGCTCGCGCTCGTGCCTGCGTCGATGCTCAACCCCGCCGAGGGGACGCCGGTCAACCGCGAGCGCCAGCGCGACGTTCGAGCACTCAAGCCCGCGGAGCTGCAGCGGCTGCTCGCCGCCGCCGACCGCTACGCGAACCCGTGGGCCGGCGGCGCCGTGACGCTGCTCGTGCACACCGGATGTCGCGCAGGCGAAGTGCTCGCGCTGCAGTGGGCCGACGTCGACCTCGCGCAGCGGGCGATGCTGCTCCGCGACCGCAAGGGTGGTGACAACCTCGCGTTGCCGCTGAACACCGACGCGGTGGCGCTGCTGAAGTCCCTTCCGAGGCAGGCCGGATCGCCGTGGGTGTTCCCGTCGAGTTCGACGCCGCGCGGCCACCTCGTCGACCTCCGCAAGCCGTGGGCGACGATCCTCGAGGGCGCCGAGCTGCCGGCGACGACGCGACTGCACGACGTGCGAGCCGCTGTCGCGACGAACATCGCCGGCACGTCGGGGCTCAAGGTGGCGAAGCTGGTGCTCGGGCACGCCGACGAGCGCACGACGATGCGATACGTGCGAAACACCGGCATCGAAGATCTCCGCGCGGCAGTCGAGGCACACGGGCGCGCAGCGACCGGGACGACAGCGACGCCGAAGCGAGCGCGCAGGGCTGGTGCGAAGTGAGCGAGCAAGTGGGCCTCCGACCTGCGGTGTTGCTCGTCATGCAGCGGCTCAACTGCAGCGAGGACGAGGCGCGCGCCTGGCTCCTCGCACGGAGGGATGACGGAACGGTGCCGCACTTCGCCGATGTCCGCGGACTCGTGCTTCCGCACCTCGCGGCGATCCAGGCGCACGACCCCTTCCTCGCGTCGGGCGACTACAGCTGGGAGCCGGTTCCGTCGCCGACGCTACGGCGCGCCGACTTGGATCTCGCGCTCGAGCTCGTGCGCGCGTCCGATGCTTCGTCGCCGCGGCGCGGGAGGGTCGGCGCGCCGCGGAGCGAGGCTTACATGGCGCACGTCGAGGCGCTGCAGGCCAGGCACGCGGCAGAGCCGTTCGCGTCCGAACGTGAGGCGATCGAGTTCCTCGTTGCGCGCAGGGTTGCGGAGAGTACGGCACGCGATTGGGTGCGCTCGGAACTCGAGGGCCTGCCACGGAAATCCGCGGCCAGTTCCCGCGGAACGCGTCGCGCGGGGGCATAGCGGCCCCGCGGTTGCTTTTGAATTCCCGTGCTCCGCGGTGCGCGGCACACCAGTCGTCATGGAACGACGACAGCCGCTGCGCACGGTCCCCGACAAACCCCAGCCGGCACACGACCCCGACGAGCTGATGACGTACGACGACGTCGCGCGGCTCCACAAGGTCAAAACGCACACGGCGCGCGCTTGGGCGTGCTCCGGGGATCCTCGACTCCCGCCGGCGATCACCCACGGCAAGAACTACGTCCGATTCCGTCGCCGCGACGTGCTCGAGCGCATCGATGCGATGCAACGCGGCGAGCTGGTGCCGGCGTGAACGCGCCCGACGAAGAAAGGCGCCGCGGTGGCCCGTCCAGACCGAACCGCGACGCCTCTAACGACCGACGCATCGCGATCGTAGCAGGGCATCAATCCGACGTCGACCTCGCGACCGGCGACGCGGAGCGGGCACTGCTCACGTGCATGATGCTCCAGCCTGCGAGCATCGCATCCGTCGCCGCGCTGGTGGACGTCGCGAACTTCGCCCACCCGGATCGGGCGGCCGTGTTCGCTGCGCTGCTCGAGCACGAGGGTGCGGTCGACTTCCTCAGCCTGCAGGACGCACTACGTCGCGCGGGCTCACGGATCGCCGACGACGTGATCGGGCTCGGCGAGCTCGTCGATGCGCCGGGCGTCATGAGCGGGTGCCACGAACGCCACGCCGCCGCGGTCGTGGACTACGCGCGTCGACGCCGAGCGATCGAGATCGGCGCGGTGCTGCAGGACGACGCGCGCGATCTGACGCGCCCGATCGAGCACAGCATCGCTGGCGCTCGCGTCGAGCTCGATGCGATTGGCGGTGCGCCATGACGCCGGAGCTCCTGACGATCGACGACCTCGATGCGGTCCCCTGGTCGGATGATGCACAGCCCGTCGAGCCGATCCACGAGTGGCCCGATCTCATCCCGCTCGACACTCGGCCGGCGCCCTCCAGGTTTCCGGTCGACGCGCTGCCGCGGTGGCTCGCGGCATGGGTCGATGCACAGGCGATCGAGCTGCAGGTCGCGGCGGACATGGTCGGCATGCTCGCGCTCGGCGTGCTCGCTGCCGGTGCGCAGCGCGTCGTCCGCGCGCGTGTGCGGCCCGGATGGGACGAACAGCCCTCACTGTTCGTCGCCGTGGCGGCCGAACCGGGCAGTCGCAAGTCCGCCGCGTTCTCGCGAGCAACGATCGCGGTGCGAAGATGGGAACGCCAACGCGGCGCAGACCTGCGCGACGCGACCGCGACCGCGAAGGCGCGCCGCAAGTCGCTAGAGCGGCAGCGCGATCGAGCGAGTGACCCGGACGACGCCGCGCGGCTCGCCCTCGATGTCGAGGCCGTGCACGTGCCGATCTCGCCCCGTGTGGTGACCGACGATGCGACGAGCGAAGCCCTCGCCGGTCTGCTCGCCGAGCACGGTGCGATCGCCGTCATGGCCGCCGAGGGTTGCGGCCTGTTCGACCTCATGGGCGGGCGCTACCGCGACAGCGGCCCGGCGTTCGACCTGTACCTGAAGGCCCACCAGGGCGATCCCCTGGTCGTCGACAGGGCGGGCCGTCCACCGCTACGGGTCGATGAACCGCGGTTGTCGATCGTGACCACGACGCAACCCGACGCGATCCGCGGGCTCGCGCGGATGGACGGTGCGCGCGGGCTCGGGTTGCTCGCGCGGTTCCTGTTCGTCGCGCCCCCGAATCTGGTCGGCATGCGCGCGCCGAGCCCGGGCCAAGCATCGGCGAGAGTCGTTGCCGAATACGACGACGCGATCACGCGGCTGCTCGACCTCGAGCCCGGGACCGACGGCCCGCACATCGTGCTGTTCAGTGGAGAGGCCCAAGCTCGGATGGTCGACTATCTCGGCAAGATCGAGCCGCGCCTTGGGCCGGCCGGCGATCTCCATGCGATCGCAGACTGGGCGGCGAAACTCACCGGCGTCGTTGCTCGGATCGCGACGCTCCTCCACATCGCGGAGTATCCCGCGGAGCAACGGCCATGGACGCGGGAGGTAACCGAGGCGCACGTCTGCGCGGCCATCAAGCTCGGCGACTATCTACTCGCCCATGCGCTCGTCGCCTTCGATGCGATGGGGATGGACCCCGTCGTCGAGCGAGCCCGGATCGTGTGGCGACACATCGAGGGCACGCGACGCACGGCTTTCAGCAAGCGCGACCTCTACCAGGAACTGCGCGGCCGCTCGGACTTCGCCGTCGCTGACGAGCTCGACGGGCCGCTGCGAACCCTCGTCGAGCACGGCTACCTGTTCGCCGAGCCGTCGCCAAAGCGACCCGGAAGACCCTCGCCGCGGTTCCGCGTTCGTCCGCGAGACCTTCCCAAAACACTCAGAACCCGAGACGCACGGGATTTTGAGTGTTTTGAGAATGCTCCACAGGGGAACACATGACCGACGCGGGAGCACTCGAGCAAGCGCGCGCCCGATGGGGCACTCGCGCCGTCATCCACACCGAACGGACCGTGCTCGCCGACGGCGCGGTGATCATCGTCCACACCGCCGGGCGCATGAGCCACGACGCGCACGCGTGGGCCGCGTTCGGACGCGGGCACACGTGGGCCGCGGCGTTCACTCAAGCCGATCACCACGAACACCGGAGCACTCCGCCATGACACCCACGACGATCCCCGATCTCACCCTCGCCGAGGCGCTACTCGAAGCCGTGACGTTCCTCGGTCCACTCGCCGTGGTCACGCGCCAGCAAGTGGCAGCGCTGCAGCCCAACCCGACGACGCGCGCCGTCGAGGTGAGCTACGCGAACGATTCCCCGTGCCGCGTCGGCATCCTGCCGCACTCCGACTGCCCCGAGGGCATCACCTACGGCGCGGCGCCGACGTTCCGCGAGGCGATCGAGTGGGCGCGACGCAGCCACCGTGGGCTCGCGGAGCTCGAGGCACGCGTCGCTGGTGTGCGGGATCCAAACGCCAACTGAAGGGCGCGCAGACGCTCCCCCTTGGCCGCAACGGAGCACGAGCGGATCGTCTCCCCGGGGCCACCGTTCGCGCCGGTGGTGCACCCAACCAGCGGGTGCGCCGATCACACGGAACATCAGCGACCCGATCGGCGTCGGCGCCACGATCGGTTGATGCGACCCGAACGGCCAGCCGCCCACGCTTGCGGCATGACGCACGAGGACGTCGAGCGCGCCGTCAGGACCCACCGCCATGCGGGCCGGGGACGCGGCCGCGTGACGGCTCCGGTGACGGCGTCGACGTTGCTCTCGGGCGAGCTCCCGACGACCGCCAGGCCCACGCTCGAGCGCGTGCTCGGTCTGCCGTGCGAGGTGCGTCTCGTCGTGCGAAGGGGCGAGCCATGATCGAGCAGCAGACATTCGACGGCCGCGCCGCGACCGAGAAGCGACGCGAGGAAGCGACGGCCCAAGAGGCACAGTTCCGAGCCGGCGTGCAGTCGCGTCCGCTCGAGGCGTTCACGCTCGCGGTCGTCGATGGTGAACGCGTGCGCGTGCCAGTCGATGCGGCCGCACGCGAGGCCGCGATCGCCGAGCACCGCGCGACACGAGCGACCGCATCGGCTGCGCGCGACAAGCTCGACGCCGAGCTGGCCGCGTTCGCCAGCGCCGACGAGCTCGAACGCATCGAGCGATGGCCTCCCGATCGCCGCGCCGCGCTCGCGACGATCAACCGCCAGCGGCAGAACGCCAGCCCGATCTGAGCAATGCCCATGGCGACCCAACCTGACGCGCCCACAGATTCCGAGCCCGCGGTGGATTCCGCTGACTCCCCCGAGCCGACCGCGGATGCGGACGAGCTCGAGGCGGCGACGGCCGACTCCGTCGACGAACAGCCCACCGACGATCTCAAGGGCGCACGCGCGGCGCGTGATGCGGCCAAGAGAAAATGTCGGGACGCAGAAGCGCGAGCGGATGCTCTCGCTGCACGCGTCGCGGAGCTCGAGCAGGCCGGCGAGCAGCACACGAAGCTGCAGACCGATTTCTCCAAACTCCGCGACTCACTCGTCGTGCGCGTGCGCGAGACCGTCGAAGAGCAGATCCGCAACGTGGTGCCACCGGAGCTTCAACCGGTGGCGCTGTCGCTCGTCGAGCAGCACGTCGCTGCCGTCGACGCGGCAGACCCCGCGGCGGCGAAGCTCGCCTTCGAATCTCTGCAGGCGCGCTTTGGTCAGGACTTCGCCGCGAAGAAACGCGCGGCGTCGCTCCCGCGCATGCCGCGTATCGCGGGCATCGTGAACGGCCAAAGCCTCGTCGAAGGGGTGGGTCCCGCATCGTCGCCGATCTGATCGGCGGCTTCGAAGGGACGCAGCATCATGGCAAACGAGATCACGCGGACGTCCGTCACCGAGACGGTCCCCGCCGAGCACATTCCCGACTTCGTTCAAAAGCATCGCTACGCGCCGAGCCTCATGGGCAACATCGCGTGGATCGAACAGGTGCCGCCGGGGAGCGGAAGCCCGTTCCGCTGGCCGCGACACAACGTACTGACGCCGAACGCGGGTTCGAAGACCGAGGCAACCGCGTCGTTCTCCAACTTCGAGCACACGACGGACGAAGAGAGCTGCAGCGCCGGCGTCGTCGGCGTCGCGCTCGACGTGTCGCGCGAAGCTCAGTACGACAGCCGCGCGGGCCTGCCCGCGAGCATGATCGAGGAAGGGCTGCGCGCGATGCAGAACCGCCTCGAGGCGGACGCGCTCGCGACCATCACGGGCGCGACGTCGACGGGCGGTGCGGTCGGCGACATCCTGACGATTGCGAGGTACGCGGCCGGACTCGCGCGGTTCGAGCTGACGAACCCGTCGGATCCGAACGTCGCCGTCATCATGGCGCCGGTGCAGTGGGCCGACTTGCTCGCCGACATCGCTCTGACCGCATCAGCCCCGATCTCGGCCGCCAACTTCACGGAGCTGAACGCGGTGGTGCCGGGGTTCAAGGGCCGATTCCTCGGCGCGAACGTCTTCGTCACCAGCAACGTCGCGACCGAGACGACCGGCCGCAACGCCGTGATCACGGGCGTGGGCAAGGGGGTCTCGGGTCTCGGCATCGCAGTGTGGCAGCCGACGATCGCGGAACTCGACCCCGCGCCAATCCGCTACGCGGACGTGTGGGTGCTGCACGCGCGCTACGGCGTGTGCCTCACGATGAACGGCGGCGCCGATCCGGCGCGCAACGTCACGGAGATGATCTCCCGTGCATGATCGTGCGAAGCGCACCGACTCGCTGCGCGCCGTGATGCGCAACGCGCTTGCGAGCCCGCCGACGGTTCTCATCGTCGACCCCGCGGGCCGGATCCGCGAGGCCGTCGTCGCCCGCGGCGTCAACCATCCGCTCCTCGACCGCGACGGCAACATCCGGCCCGAGCTGCAGGCGCGGGGGTTCGTCGAGCTCGAGGCTCTCTACGCGCTCGAAGGTCCGACCGGCGGGTTCGCGGTCTACCTCGACTTCGTCGCCGCGAAGCTCATCGGCAAGGAAGCGACGCTGCCCGATGCCTGGCTCCCACCGACAGTGCTCAAGTGCCGCAAGGAAGCCGAACGCGCGGCCGTGTGGGAAGCCCCGCCGGCGCCGAGCTCGACGCCGGTCGCCACGCGATCGCGAGGCAGGCAGACGGCCAATGCGTGACCCCGGCGAGTCGTGGCGCGGCGCGTACCAACGCATGTTCGTGCGGCACCGCGATCAGATCCGCGACGAGATCCGCACCGGCGTGCGTCCGTACCTGAGCGAGCGCAAGCGCGACGAGCTCGCGTGGCGGCAAGCGGAGGAAGCGATCCAGGTCGCGATCCGGCAGCACGACGAAGCCGAGCAGCGTCGGAAGCGACGGATGGGGGTCGCAGCGTGAGCGAGCGAGTCGTCGCGGGCCCGCTCCCGCTCGTCGTCCCGCCGATGCTGCTCGAGCACCGCACGAACCGCGTCGTCGGGTTCGTCGCGTCGCGGCCTACGTTCGTCCGTCGCGTTCGAACGTCGACGACCGAGCAGCGCAGCGCCGACGTGGGCAAGCACCGCAAGTGGCGCGGCGAGCAGCCGCCGAAGGCCTGAACCAACGACGAAGGCCCCCGACCGCACCACCGTGCGCCGTCGTGCCGCGTCGGGTCAGCGCGATCCTCGTGCCTCCTGCGCTGCTAGGCGCAAGCGCGGCCACGGCGCACCTCGCAGCGCGGGTAAAGCGCGTGGGCGACCGGACCCCGGGGCGCTGTGTTCGAAAACGTACCTGACGAAACGAGGGGGGAGGCCCCAGGTGTGTGGTCGGTCGAGGTCGAGGCCTCCTCGACCATGCTCTGCGCATGCACTGGTGTGCAAGGGCTCGGGTGTCGCCGGTGGGACCCGCGTGGGACCCGGGGTCCTAAAGTGCCGTTTTTGGAGCCGCTTTCCGGACTCGAACCGGAGACCTACTGATTACGAATCAGTTGCTCTACCAACTGAGCTAAAGCGGCGCGGGCGCGGGAATGTAGCGGCGCGATCTAGCCCCGTCAACAGCCGGGGCGTCGCGATCTTCAGGGCTTCCACTGAAACCCCCGCTGTATCGTGTTCGGGGCCTGGCTCTCGGCCGGGTCCTGGGTGGGGTCCCAGGTGGGGTCCTCGGCCGTTTCTGTTGGGGCTCCGAGACGGATGAGGACCTCGCCGCGCAGCGCGTCGGGTTCGATCCAGCCCAGCGCGCGCGAGTCGCAGCAGCGGCCGTCGTCGCGGTTGTCCGCGAGCACGAGATATCCGGGGGCGTCGAACGGCTCGCCGAGCTGGCCATGTCCGATCGTCAGTCGACGCCAGTCGGGCGACGCAGTGCCGCTGTCGAGCACGAGATAACGCCGCGCGCCGCCTTGCTCCCACAAGGCACGATGGGGGCTGTGGTCATCGGGCGCGTCTCGTAGCGCGACGACGACTGCAGAACTTTCCTTTTGCTCGACGCGATGGCCATCGACGACGAGCCCGAGTCCGTCACGATCGTCCACGAAACTGACGCGGTCGCCAGGCATGGCGAGCACTCGACCGACCCGGTAGGCCTGGACGGTGCCGATGCCAGCTTCGGCACGGGCTTGGACCTTGCGCCAATTCTCATCGAGGGCGTCGCCGAACTCGTCGGGGTCCACCACCGCGGTGTTTCTCAGGTCGCGGGCGGGTGTCTGGCGCGCATCGGGCAACTCGCGCCCGTCGTCGCGACGCGAGCGCGGGGCGTCTTGCTCGGGTGGCGTCGCGGTTGCCGGAGACGACGTCGTCGCCGTGAGCGTCGAGTACACAACCACGTCGCCGCGCTCGATCGACCACTGACCGCGCAGCAGCAGCACGTGATCACCATCGACGAGCGTCGGCACCATGCCGTCACCGTGCACGCGGACGACGGTTGCGAAGGCCACGCGGAGCCCCACGAGCAGGCCGCCACCAACGAGCACGCCCCAGGCCAACCGCTTGGACCAGGTCCGGATCGGCGCGCTCGCATCGGGCTCAGGGGGACGTCGGGCCATGGTTCGCAAGCTGCAGCGCCAGGCGCAATGCGCCGACATCTTCGACCACCTGCTCGGCGTCGCCAAAGAAGCTGCGGATCCCCGCGAGTCCCCAGGCGCCGCTGGCCACGCAGGCGTTCGCATGCGCGCGGTCGACTCCGCCAACGGCGATGATTCGGGCGCCAGGAGCCATGGCGGCCAGTGCCAGCGCCTCCAGGCCCAAGGCCGCAGTGGCGACCGGCTTGGGCGTGCGCGGGGCGTAGATGGGCCCGAGCACCGTCATGGTGCACCGGTCGTGGTCCTCCGCGGCCGCATGCGTGGAACGACCGAGCCAAGCCTCTGGCCCAAGACACGCCCGAGCCTGGCCAAGCGCTGCAGCGGTGGGCTCCGCGCGCACCACCACCCCCTGCAGGCCCCACGCGCGGACCACGGCCGCGGCCTCCTCGATGGCGGCGATTGGGGCGCCCAGTACGATGGCGATGCCTGCGGCGCGGGCACGGCCGACCAACCCAGCGCAGCGTTCCAACGTCCGCGTCGGCGACTCCCCTGGGGTTCGCAACCACAAGCCGACGTCCGCGGCGGCACCAGCCTGACACCACAGCGCCACCGTGTCTGCGATCAACAGGCCTGACGGCGGCGTGATCGCCCACAGTCGGGGCACCGCCCTCACTCGATGGCGCCGGTGGTGGGACTCGAGGCCGCCGCGTAGCCACGCACGGGCATGCGGCCCGCGAGATACGCGAGGCGTCCCGCCGCAACGCCCAGGCGCATCGCCGCGGCCATCTGCTCGGGCTGCTTGGCCTCCGCGATCGCGGTGTTGAGCAACACTGCGGTGCAGCCCAGCTCGAGTGCGACCGCGGCATCGCTCGCCGTACCTACGCCGGCGTCGACGATCACCGGCACACCTACGGTCTCGACGATCAGCCGGATGTTGTGCGGATTGCGGATCCCCATGCCGCTGCCGATCGGCGCCGCGAGTGGCATGACCGCGGCGCAGCCCATCTGGGCGAGCTTGCGGCAGGCGATGGGATCGTCCGACACGTACGGCAGGACCGTGAAGCCCTCGTCGATCAGCATCTGCGCGGCGACCAGCGTCTGTTCGTTGTCCGGGAGCAGTGTGCGGGGGTCACCGATGACCTCGAGCTTGACCAGGTCGGCCATACCCAGCTCGCGTGCGAGTCGAAGCGTGCGCACCGCGTCTTGGGCGGTGTAGCAGCCGGCGGTGTTCGGCAGCAGTGTGTAGCGATCGCGATCGATCCACGACAGCAAGTTGTCCTTGGCCTTGAGATCGACGCGACGCAGGGCCACCGTCACGATCTCGGCACCGCTGGCTTCGAGTGCTGCGCGGGTCTGCGCCGCATCTCGGTACTTTCCCGTGCCGACGATCAGACGAGAGCGCCACGTGCGGCCAGCGAGTGTCCAGGTATCTGTCGTGTCGTCGTTCACGTCATCCTCCACCCACGAACGTGACTACCTCGAGGCGGTCGCCCGGCTCGAGCACGCAGGTCGCGTACGCCGAGCGCGGGACGATCTCGAGGTTGCGCTCCACCGCGACCATCCGCGGGTCGAGCGCGAGCGTTCCCAGTAGCCCCAACAGCGTCTCGCCGATCGGGATCGATCGTGGCTCGCCGTTGAGCAGCACCTCGTGCACCGCCGGTGGATACCATGAACCGCTGGGCTTCCCGCGACTCGCGCTAATCACGCAAGTGCGGCGAAACGCGACGGTCCGACGTCTGCTCGAACCGCCAGTGTGTGGCTTTCGCAACAGCCGATCTCCGGGCGCAGAACTGGGCACAGCACGGGTTTGTTCAGTGATTGCAGGTGGATCGCCTATTCCTGAAAAAGTGTGGGCTATGGCACGCCGCGTGCTCTTAGGTCTGGACATGTCGATGACGAGCGAAGCCCGACCGCACACGATCCCCCTCGAGCGGATGACCACGGGGGATGTCCTCAGCTGTGTCGAGCCCTTCACCGCGGCGCGGCCCCAAGAGATCGAGCTGTTGGCCCAAGCCGCGGTTCGCTCGCGCAAGCCTGCCGGCGCACCGATTCTCGAAGAGGGTCACACGCCGGACGGACTCTACGTGGTGCTTCGCGGTCGCGTGAACCTCGTGCGCGCCGGCGCAGGCCATCGCGACCTCATCCTGATGACCCTCGGGCCTGGCGATGTGCTGGGCGAGACGTGCGCGTTCGATCGCACCCACCACGCGACCGCGGCGTTGGCCGCGGTTCCAGTGGAGGTGCTTCGCATCCCCGCCGACGTTCTGGCTGGGCACCTGCGTCGCGAGCCCGAGACGATGATGCGACTGATGCAGCTGATGATCGACAAGCTCCGCGACATCGAGAGCGTGGCCTCGTCGCTCGCGCTCTACGATGTCGAGGAGCGTCTTCGTCGCACGCTCGTGCGCCTCGCCCAACGCCAGGGCCGGCGCTCGGTGACCTCGACGGGCTGGATCCTTGCGCCGGTGCCGACCCAATCGGAGCTCGCTCGCATGGTCGGCTCCTGTCGCGAGACCGTGTCCCGCACGCTCTCGGCGATGGCCCGCGACGGGCTGGTCAGCTCGACAGG
>CANLQR010000055.1 GCA_947492135.1 Deltaproteobacteria bacterium
AGCGCGCCGCGGACGACGAGTGACGCGCGCTCAGCCGAGCCCGAGCGCGTCTCGGCACTCGCCTTGCGTGGGAAGGCCGGCGCTCATGCCCAGCCTCGGTTCGAGCTCGGCGAGGATCTCCTGGCGGTGCTCGGTGCTCCGCGAGCGCACCGCACCGAGCAGCTCGAGCAGGTGCTCGGGATGGTAGACCGCCATCGCCGATACCGCCTCCCTCACCGCGATCTGCTCGAGATAGCCGTCGGTCCACTTCGGCGCCCGTTCGATGAGCTCGATTGGCTCGTGCTCGGCGAGCACCCCCACCCCGCCTCGGCACGGCAGCGCATCGCCGAACAGCGTCAGGATCAGCGCCGCGACGCGTGGCTGCTCCGCTGGAAAGTCGTACGACAGCGCGGAGAGCCCGAGCGCGAGCGTCTCGAGCTGGGCCGCGTCGCGATACAGGTCTGCGCGCTGCGTCGCGACCTCGATCAAGCGGTCGAACGAGCGCCGGCGCTCGACCTTCCAGGTCCGGGCAAACCAGATCGCCTGCTCGCGAGCCTCGGCGTCATCACCCTCGAGCAGCCGGCTCACCGCAGGCCAGACCACTGCGGCAACCACGCCGTCGGGCCACCGGTGGATGAAGTCCCACGGATCGTTGTCGCCGAACGGCGGCGGCCCTGGTGCGAGCTCCCGCAGCGTGGTTTCCGCGGCCTCGATCGACGTCGGGGGAGACGGCGTGGGCGGCCACTGCCCGTGGGTCGCTGGCCGCTCGCGTCGCTGCGCGGTCAGCCACTCGATGACCGAGCGGAAGCAGTGCGGCGCCTCGGCGATCGCCCTGCGGAGCTCCTGTTCGTCGCATGGCCGCTCTTCTGTGTGCCCGTCGTCGGAGATGATGACGGTGACCTGGCCGTTCTTCATCGCGTACGTCGGGAAGATCCGGCCGCCGCCGATCTGGAAATGCTGACCGTCGCGGAGCGCCGCCATCACGTCCTCGAAGTCGGACTCGGTCATCACCGAGGAGGGTACCGCGTCCATTTCTTGCGCATGATCCCCCGGTGATCGATGCGTCGGCGCCGCGCCCACGCCAGCCGCCATCCAGTGCGCTACGGCGCCCGTCGAAATGAGAACGGCTTTTGGAGGTCGCCGATGATCATGCTCACGTTCGCAGACGCGTTCATGCGGACGACGCAGTCGGGATCACGCAGACACTCGGTGAGCTGGTTGGCGATGAAGCGTTCGTCGTCCGTCTTGGGGAGGACGCGCAAGGCAAGCGGCTCCGCCCCCGAGATTGCGCGGTCGCCCCAGGCGCACTTGCCCACAGGAAGGGCGCCGCCACCCGAGCTGTGCTTACCGAACGTGTACGTCGCGACGAGTTCCTTGCTGTTCGGATGAATCTCGACGTCCACGGGGTTTCCGCCTCGACACCAGAACGTGTACGTCGCTGGTGCGGCCGCGACGACGTCGGAGGAGAGCGCGGTGATGGTGAGTCCGGCCACCAAGCCAAGAACACTTCGTCGGAGCAGTCCGTGAATCATGGGCACCGACTCTAGCAGCAGCCCGACTCCGCCAAGGGCGAGGCAAAATTAGTACCTTTTCAAACATTAATAACTAACATAACCTGCACAAATGGTCCGACTCCGAGGCTTCGTGTTGTGGACGGCCTTCGCGGTCGCGGGCTGTCGCGAGGAGTACGACTTCGTGAGCTCGTGGTCGGACGGTGGCTCGAGCTCCGAGAGTTCTTCAGCGAGCAGCCAGGGCGACGTGCCGGTGCCCGTGCCCATGCCCTCCGGCCTCGACGAACGACCGGTCGTCCTGGCGGAACCACCGACGCCGCCGGTGATGGGGGGATCGATCGTCGTGCACTCCGACGGACGCACGGTGTTCGTGAGCGATCCGGACCGGGACGTGGTCCACATTGTCGACTTGGTCGATCGACGCGAGCTGTCGGCGATCGAGCTACCCACGGGTGCGCAGCCATGGCGCGCGGTCGAGGATCGCCAGGGACGCATGCACGTGGTGTTGCGAGGGCTCGGTCAGATCGCCTCGTTCGACCGCAGCACGACTTCGCCGTCGCGGACCGAGGTGTGCCCCACGCCGCGGGGGATCACGCTCGGACCCGATGACACGTCGCTGTTGGTTGCGTGCGCCGGCGGCGAGCTCGTCGAGGTCGCGACCCAGGACGGTGCGATCTCCAGATCAGTGCAGGTGGCGCCTGACCTTCGCGATGTCGTGCTCGATGTCGATGGCACGGTGTACGTGACGCGCTTTCGGAGTGCCGAGGTCCTGGAACTCGACGTGGATTTTCGCGTCGTCGACGTGCGGAAGCTGGACGCGTGGCCGCGAATGACCGACTCGGCGTCGATGATCCCGAACACCGCGTGGCGCATGGTGGGAGTTCCCGGCGGAGGATGGCTCCTCTCCCACCAGGCCGCGAGCGATGGTGTGATCGAGACGTTCCCCGATCAGCCGGCGCCGCCGCCTTACTACGGTGGCGAGGCCTGCTCGGAGCTGGTGCAGTCGACCCTCTCGTTGTGGACACCCCAGACCGGCCAGCTCACTCTCGGTGGCCTCCCCGATCTCATCCTCCCGGTCGACGTATCGGTCGCGTCGAACGGCTGGCATGCGGTCGTCGTCGGCGCGGCGACTTGTCCGCCCGCCCCGGGCGATGCGACCGGTGCGACCACGACCTGCACCCACGCGCGGGTCCTGCTCGTCGATCTCCGCGAAGCGACGGCGACGACCGGCAACTGTGCAGACAGCGAACCGTTCGACTTCGACATCGCCGAGCCAACCGCGCAGCTGATCGCGGCCACCCACGGGCCCGACGACCTCGTGCTGGTGCAGCAACGGGATCCCGCCCGCTTGCTGGTGATCCGGCGCGAAGTTGCAGTCCAGGGGACGGCCTATCACAGCGAAACGATCGAGCTTTCGTCGCGCGCGATCGAGGACACGGGAAATCGCCTGTTCCACGAGATCACCGCGTCACGGCTGGCGTGTGCCTCGTGCCACCCCGAGGGTGGCGACGATGGCCTGGTGTGGAAGCTCCCGGATTCGCGCCACACGCCGGCGCTGTACGTGGGGCTCGCCGGCACTGCGCCGTTCCACTGGTCGGGTGACCTCGGCGATTTCACGGCGCTGGTCGACGAGGTATTCCACGAGCGGATGGGGGGACTGGCGCAGCCCCCTGCGCGCAGAGCCGCCTTCGAGAACTGGGTCACGTGGCTGCGCACGGCGGCACCGTCGGACGCGACCGCGGCGATGGTCGACGTCGGCGAGGCGTTGTTCTCCGAGCACGGGTGCACGTCGTGTCACGTCGGCCCGACCCCAGCCACCACCGCGTCGGTGGTCATCGGAGATCTACCACCCCTGCAGATCCCGCCGTTGGGTGCGGTCGGTTTGCATCCGCCGTATATGCACGATGGCCGCTGTGCAAACCTCACCGCCGCCGTGCGCGACATGATCGTGCGCACCCGACCGGATGCTGAGGTCGGGGACACAAGCGTCGAGGCGATCGTCGCGTATCTGCGCACGCTGTAGGGCGACGGCGACCTGCTGCACGCGACGAGCTCGACAACGAGCGAGGACTGCGACGACGTCGACGGCGACGCTGTCGCGGACGCGATCGCACGATGGCCATTGCCGCCCTTTCGTGGTGGAATCCAAACATGACCCGTCGACACCGAGCGACTCGAATGCTGCGACGGTGGGTCCTGCTCGCGAGCGCCGTGGTGGCCGCGGGCTGCAGTGATCGCGCGGTCGCCCCGCGCTCGATCCCGCCGCGTGCTGGAACGATCCCAGCCGGCCGGACTGCGCCGACGATCCGCAGTGGGCCGGGTTCGACGAGCCGTTCCTCCGCGACGGGGCCCGGCTCGCGATCGTGATCATCAGCGACGGTCCAGAGTGCTCGGTCGACGCGCCCGACGGCAACACCTACTTCACCGACGACGACGTCTACTGGGAGATCGCTGGACGTCCACGACGATCGGCGCACCGCTGACGTCGACGAGTCGCTGACGCGGTGCTGCGTCGAGTCGCTCTGCGACGACGACTACACCGCGGCGATCGGCTGCCTCGTGGACGTGTCAGCTTCGGTCCCGCTACCCAAGGGCTGATCCGCGAGACTTCACGCGCAGGCCGCGATCGCCACACCGGGCAGCGCGATGATTTGCACCGCCGGCGAAAACTGGCGGCTCCCGGATCCGCTCCATGCGGTGGTTCGACGCGCCGCGGCTACCGACCGAAGAACGGCGACCACCCGATCGACAGCATCGCGGCCCCGCCCAAGTGGCCGGGTCGCACGTAGAGCGGCTGGTACCAGGCCGCGTCGACGTGCAGGACGCCGATTTTCTCCGTCAGCACGCGCACGAAGAGGCTCGGCTCCGCCGCCGCGAGCAGCCCGGCCCTGCGCCCATGGTATCGGCCACCTCCGACCGAGACGCCGAGGTCGATCCCGAAGTGCACGTGTTCGCGCTTGACCAGCGCGACGCCACCGCTCACGCCGCCCGTGCCGGCCGAGATCGCGGGACCCAGCATCGCGCGGCCGCGGAACAGCAGGTGAACGCGGTCCTCGGTCGGTCCGAAGGCGAAGCCGAGCGTCGAGGCCTGCAGCTGGCGATTGCCGACGGCACCGAGACTGATCGGATGGATGAACTCCGCCGACCCCGCGAGCGCGGAGCCAGGTACAGCGAGCACAACGGCGAGAGCCGCCGCCGATGCCAGCGAAGGGATGGTCCGGGGCATTGCTCGTGTTCGACGCCGCCTGGCGCGGAAGGTTCCCGCAGTTCGTCCCAAACCCAAGGCGCGTTCGAAGCCCGTACGGCCAGGCGTTCGCGATGCGCTCGAACTTCGTGGGATCGAAATCGGGTGCACCCCCACTTTCATCCCTGCGACATGGGTTCGCAAGGAAGACGACGATTGAAGAGCGTTCAGCTCGGCGTGTCATCGAGGCACACCGCCGGCGCGCAGACCGTCCCACGGCGCTTGGCACGAGGTCGTGCTGCGAGTCAGGCTCCTGATCGATGTTCGCACGTCGACTCGTCGGCAGCCTACTGATCTGCACCGCCTGCGGTCGTGGACCATTCTGGGGGTTCGGCGAGCAGCCGCGCGTCAGCTGCGACCGCGCCGACTTCCTGTTCGTCATCGACAACTCGGGCAGCATGCGGGAGCACCAGCGACAGCTCACCGAGAACTTCCCGGTGTTCATCGACGGCATCCACGAGGTCGTCGATCGCGGCGTCGACATCCACCTCGGGGTGGTCACGACCGATCGCTACGCGGGCAATCACGGCGACTGCCACGAGCTCGGCTCGCTGGTCACCCGCACGACCGGGCCCGACTCCAGCACGTCGGTGTGCGGGCCGTTCGCAGAGGGCCGTCCCTACATGACCAGTGCCGACGACCTCCCGCGCGCGTTTGCGTGCGCGGCTCACGTTGGCACGGCCGGCGATAGCATCGAGCAGCCGCTCGCGGCTGCGCTCGGCGCGATCGATCCCCGCTCGGCGGCGGCGAAGTGCAACTCCGGATTTTTGCGCGACGACGCGCTGCTGTCGATCGTGGCGCTCAGCGACGAGAACGATCAGTCGCCGGGCTCCGTCGACAGCTACGTCGACGCGTTCGCGGCGATCAAGGGGAGCCCCGAGGCGTTCGCGTTGGTGACGTTGGTCGAGAGCCTGTGTGGCGATCGCGTGTGCAACGCCGACCGCCTGCGGGATGCCGCGGCGATCGCGGAGTTCGGCTTCAGCGGCACGATCGGTGGCGACTACGCCGAGCAATTCACCTCGGCCGTCGAGCTGATCGACGACGCCTGCGAGGCCAACGAGCGTTGATCTCGGGATCGCGGCCGAGCTCGTGGGGGCGTGACGGCCCGCAGCCCGTTGCGGCGACGTCAGTGCTCGTCGGCGCCGATGGGCGCCGGCGTCGCGGGGTTCATCTGCGCTGCGCGAGGACAGGGCACGAGCGGCGGCTGCTCGCAGTGCTTGTTCGCGGGGCAGTCCTCGCTCAGTCGGCAGTGACCGTCGAGCTCGGGGTGGAACGCGACGTCGCGCGCGGTCGCGGCACCCGCGAGATCGGGCAGCTCGAAGCCGATCAGCGCGAACACGCGCGCCACGGGTCGCCCCTTCGCGGCCGTGAACGGCGGCGCCGCGGCGCGCTGCTCGATGCAGCGCAGCGTCGCGTCGTCGATCTCCTGCGGCTCGCCCTTGGGTCGCTCGAACACCGGGTGCGCGAGCGTCTTGCGGATCTTGCCCGCGTCGTCGACGTGCCACTCGAGCTCGACCCAGTGCACACGCAAGCCGCTCTCTTCGCGGCAGGCCGCAACCGCAGGGAGCACCGCGCTCGCCCCCCACAGCAGCGAGCGATCGTCCGGCAGCTGCGAAGGGGCTCGCAGGTTCGTGTCCAAGATGAGTAGACGGACCAGCTCCGGCGTACCAACAACGGCGCCCGGCTTGGCCGCGGGAGGATCCTCGCGGGGTCCGCGAGGAGTCGACTCCGGCGCGCGCGCGCTCGCGGGCGCCGCTCGCTGGGCGGTCGGTGCGGCGCAAGCGGTGAGGAGCGCGAAGGCAACCGCGCGGAGGTCGGGTCTGATCGAGCGCAGCATGTGTGGCGACAGCATGCCACGGACCGTGCTCGCGGCTGCTGGAGCGAGTGCTCCGCGGAGCCAGCGTCCGGCGTGGTCACGCCTCGCTGGTGAGCTGGCCGGCGTTCGCCGGCTGGTAGCCGTCCGAGTTGCCCGCGGGCTGACCGTCGCAGTACGTGAACGTCACGCCGCCGTCGCCGCTGAAGCGGAACACGAAGTCGTACGAGCCTGCGTTGGGCGCGGTGAGCACGGCCTGGTACTCGTCGTTGCTCGCTTCGGCGCCCGGCGACGCGGGCCCGTAGCCGCCGTTGGGCACGCCGGCGGTCCAGATCCATCCGGCGTCGATCTGCGGATCGCTGCCGTCGGGCCCGTAGCCGACCCAGCCGCCGACGGTCGGCGCGAGATCGTTGACGTCGCTGAGATCGGTCAACCCCGCGATGTACACGCGGCCGAACACGTCGATCTGCGCGCCGGCGGTCGTCTCGATCAGGTCCGGGAACTGCAAGCGACAGAACCCGATGTCGTACGCGGCCGGGTCCTCGTCGGTGCACGCGCTCGTGTCGAGGTTGCAGGTGTCGTCGCATCCGAGCGTGCCCCCGACGAAGCCCATGCCGAGGTCGGTGCACGACAAGCCGCCGAGATCCTCGCCGTCGCACGATTCGTCGCCGTCGAGGACGCCGTCGCCGCAGCTCGGGCCGCCCGAGGTGGTGGTCTCTTCGCCCGACGACGACGCGCCCGACGACGACGCGCCCGACGACGACGTACCGTCGGTCGACGTCGAGCCCGCGCTCGACTCCGACGAGGTGTCGTCCATCGCGGTCGTGCTCGACTCCGACGACGTGTCACCCGTCTTCGTCGTGCTCGACTCGGTGGCGCTGGTGTCGACCGTCGTGGTATCGGAGCTCGTGTCGGCGACTGTGGCGCTCGTTTCGAGCGTCGACGACGTGGGATCGATCGTCGTGGCGGTGCTCGACTCGCCGTCGCCGGTCGAGGTCGACGAGGGCGACATGCCGCCACCGTCGCTCGGGCACGCCGAGAGCAGGACAACGAGGGATATCGTGGCAAGGCGACGCATCGCCCTCGCTTATGGCCCGCCGGCCACGTCGGCGCAATCGTCGACGTGGACGAGCTACAGACCCGAGGGCAGCTCGGCGAAGCGATGCGTTGCGAACAGCTGGGCGGTCTCATGGTCCGCACCCAGTGCTCGTCACCATCGTCGAGCCCGACGAACTCTCGGTGACGCCGGGGCTCAGAACGGGACGTTGATGTTCAGCGCGAAGTCGGCCCCTGCGACGTCGGCGTTGTCGACGACCACCTCGCGACATGCGGGTCCGAAACCATCGGCGTAGGCGAGGTCACCCATGTCGGCGCTGGGCGCATTGGGATCGGAGTTCTCATCATCGTCGAGGAAGCCGACGATGTAGTAGTTGCCGTTGGGAAGGCCAGCGATGGTGTACGCGACCGGTGTATCGATCTCGGAAAGGTCGGCCTCCGCAACGACGACCCCGCCGGGTGACGACGCGATCTGGCTGCAGTCCTCCAGCGCGGCCACGTAAAGCACGCCGATGCCGTCGTCATTGGGAGAGATCATCGCCCTGGGCGACCGCGTCACCTGACCAGACACCGAGAAGCTGCCACCGGTCTCCCCGCTGGCGCCGGACTCGCTGCTGGCCCCACTGCTGCCCGAGCTGTCGGGATCGACCATCGTGGTCGTTGGCTCGACGGTCGTGTCGGTCGTCGTGTCGACTGTAGGATCAGGGGTAGTCGTCGAGTCCGCGGTCGTCATGGCGACCGTCGACGAGTCCTCGGAGCTGCTGCCTGAGCCCGGACCCGCGGTCGCGATGCCGGTCTCGCTGCTACCGCACGCCAGCGGTGCCAACGCCAGGAGCACTCGACGCGCCGATCTCTGCATCATGGCGCCAACGCGGTGATGCAGCGAGTCACCGGTGCGTGAGAACGGGAAGAACACTTCGTAGACAGCAACCATGGGGTCAACCTGGCGCGACCGGACCGGAGTTGCGAGCACGCCCCGACGAACGGTGACGATCCTCCGACGAACGGACGCCGCGAGGTACTGCGTGGCGTGATCGTTCTCCGAGAGCCGCGGGCACGGCCTTCGAGGTCGACCGGCACACCTATCAGGTGCTGCAGGGGGGTCGGGCGGAAAAGCCTAGCTACAGCGAGCCGTTCGTCACACGCACACCGGCGGCATCGTCTGGCCGAAGCAATCGAGGCCCGCCGGGCACACGCCTTCGACGCACACCGGCAGGCAGAGCGGGGCGGCTTCCAAGCCCAGGCATATCTGCGCGATGTCGCCAGCGCAGTCGTCGTCGGTTTCGCACAGCATGTCGACCACGAGTCGAGCGGCGAGCTCAGGCTCGTGTACCGTGACGTCGGGCAGACTCGCAAGCGCATCGCCGAGCGCCGCGGTCGCGCGATCCTCGATCGCACGCACGCGCCGACGCAGTGCTAGCAGTCGGCGGCGGCAATCGAAGCGCCCGCGTTCGAGCTAGCGCCCAGCTCGAGCAGCGTGCCCGCGAGTTCACCGATCTCGAGGCAAAGCTGGTCGGCGACCGGTGAGTCGCCCATCCCGGCTTCGCGCTCGGAGAACCTGGCCGGGCGCGAATTGGGGCGAGCTGACGATTTCTGGCCTGGCGATGGAACCCCGGCACCCCGGATTTCGAGTCAGCATGCGGTGTCGATGCCCCAGCGCCTACCGAGTCGGCCGGCCGCGCGGCACGAGCTCGACGCCGCGACGCTGGTCGCCGCTCGTCGCGGTGAGGCGTGGGCCCAACGCGCGTTCGTGCGTTGCTTTCAGGGCGCGGTGCACCGGCTGTGTTCGCGCGTACTCGATCCGGCCGGGCGCTCGAACCAGGTCGAAGACGTCACCCAGGACGCCATGCTCCGGATCGTGCGGGCGCTGCCGGGATACGTGGAAGACGGCCCCGCGAAGCTCTCGACGTGGGTGCTGACGATCGCGACGCGCACCGCGATCGATGAGCTGCGCCGTCGCGCACCGATGAGTGCCGTCGTCGAGGCGGCCACGCTGCTCGGCGACGACCGAGCCGACCTGGTCGCCGAGCGGCGCATGCTCGCCGCTGTGATCGCAGCCGCGATTGCGGACCTGTCCCCGGAGATGCGTGCGGCGTTCGTGCTGCGCGCCTACCACGACCTCGACTATGCCGAGATCGCCACCGCGCTCGACCTCGACCTCGGTACGGTCAAGTCCCGACTCTCGAGGGCCCGCGAGGCGCTGCGGGCCCGACTACAGGAGGTGCGCCGTGGTTGACGCAAACGATTCCCAGGGCGACCTCGACGAGTTCGCACCGCGACACATTTTGGAGGCTCACACCGTGGCTGAACTGACCGAGGATTTCACCGATCGCGTCATGGCCTCGCTGCACGTCTCGGCGCCCCGCCGAAGCTCGCCGCGGCCCGCACTTTCGTGGATCATCACCGCCTGCGCGAGTGCGATCGCCGTTGCCGCGATGTTGATGGTCGTGCTCGACCGGGACCAGGCCCGCGACGTTTCGCCCGCACCGCTGGCCGTCGCGCCCGCCGTCGCGCCCACGCCGACACCGACGGCAGCACCGTTACTCGTGGCGGCCCCCACACCATCGCCTGACGCCGCGTTGGGGCACCTCGTGCTCGCCGTCGAACCCAAGGACGCGCTGGTGTGGGTCGACGGCGCCCCGGTCGTCGGGCCCTCGCCCTTTGTCGCCACCAACCTGCCGCCGGGCGCCCATCTGATCGTGATCGAACGCGACGGACACACGCCGTGGAGTCGTCAGCTCCAGCTGCCCGAGGGCACGCTCGAGCTGTCCATCGAGCTGACGCCGGTGCCGACGCGCGAGCTGCCGACGCGCGAGGTGCCGACGCGCTCCTCGGGGCCGGCGACCGCGCCTGCCACCGCGTCTCCCGACCTCCTCGATCCGTTCGCGCACCGAGACGACCGCCTCGAGCCGGCCCGTGGATCGAGCGCTGTGGCCGAGCCCGCGGGCCAAGACCCGCCAGACATGAAGGATCCTTTCAGCGCGGAGCCGACCGGCGAGGGCACCCTGCGGATCGGCGTCGAGGTCGGTGCCGCGCCGGCCGAGGTCTTCGTCGACGGCAAGTCGGTCGGATTCACCCCGATCGCAAGCCTGCGCGTGCAGGCGGGACTGCACAAAGTCCGGTGGGAGTGGAACGACGGTCGCAAGATCACCAAGCGCGTGTCGGTCGAGGCGGATGTGGCCACGGTGATCAAGGCCGGGTAGGCCGCTGCGGCCGCTTCCTCGACGGACCGATGGCGCTCACCGGGGCCGAGGCCGTACAGTGGGGCTTCCCCTTCAGAGGTGATCTCGATGACTCCGATCCTGCCGTTCCCATCACCGCGCCGTGCGGGGCGCCCCACGCTGCGATGGCTCGCCGCGCTCACCTTCGCGACGGCATGCGGCGGCGACGACGGATCGGCCAGCGGCGACGCCACCGGCGGCAGCGAGGAAACCACCGCGGCCAGCGGAGGCAGCGGCACGCAGGGCACTGGCAGCACGGGCGCGGCGAGCGAAAGCGGCGGCGGCCAAGACACCAGCGGTGCCACCAGTGGCAGCGCCGTCGACACCAGCGGCACTGACACCGGGGGGCCCAGCGGCTTGGCGTGCATCGCCGATCAATACGTCGGCGGGATCGGACTCGGCGCGGACTACTCTGGATTCGAGGTTCCGATCGGCTCGCATTGCGACGGCACCAACCAGCAGGACATCACCGACATCGAGCGCATCGTGTTCATCGGTGACTCGGTCACCGTGGGGACGCCGCCCACCACTGCCCCCGACTTCTATCGCTCGATCCTCGCCAACGCCTTGGCCACGGCCTTCGAGCTCGATCCGCCGGAGCTGCAATGGTCGCAGGTCAACATCCTCGACGGCACCGCATCGGTTCAGGAGAGCGGCGCGTTCGCCTCGTGCGCGGTCTGGGGCGCGCGCAACGACGACCTCGCGGGCCAGCTCGAGGACTGCTTCGCGACCGAGGACTACCCCATGCGCACGCTGGTGGTGTTCACGATGGGCGGCAACGACGGCGCGGCGATCGCCAAGGACTACCTCGATGGCCTCCCGCTGGCCGAGGTGTTCGCGCAGGTCGAAGGCATGATTGACCAGCACGAGCAAGCCGTGCAGTGGCTGGTGAGCGATCCGAAGAAGTTCCCCAATGGCGTGTTCGTCGTCAACGCCAACGTCTACGAGTTCACCGATGGCACCTTCGACTTCCTGAGCTGTCCGGCTGCCGGATTGGCAGGCTTCAACTCCGACGCCAAGATGCCCGAGATCCTGCTCAGCTCGCTGCGTCTGATCAACGAGGAGTACATGCGGATCGCCCAAGAGAACGGCACCGATGTCGTGTTCATGTCCGAGGGCTTCTGCGGCCACGGCTTTCGCGCGGGTGATCCGGACACCGAGTGTTACCGCGGCCCCGACAACGAGACGTGGTTCGACCTCAGCTGCATCCACCCCACGCCGGCTGGCCACGAAGCGTTGGCCGCGATGTTCTTGAACGTGATCTCGGAGTAACCGCGCATGCACGGCGCTGCCGCGTGCGGCAGCGGCCAGGGCCTGGCAGACCAGAGATCTCATACCGGGGAGACGTGTGCCGCGACGAACACCGCCACCTCGGCCTTCGTCGTCTTGCCGCTCGCCACACCTAGCGTCAACCGGACGAGTTCGTCTTCGCTGCAGCCAAGGACGAGACCATTGAGGTACAGGAACATGAACATCGACGCGGCCGCGGCCCGCTTGTTGCCATCAACGAACGGGTGGTTCTGTGCGAGGTGAAACAGATAGGCGGCGGCCATCTCTGGCAAGGTGGTGTGCAAGTAGTCGCTGCCGAACGAAGCTTCAGCGACGGCAACCGCCGATTCGAGCAGACCGAGATCTCGGACCCCGTCCGAGCCACCGTACCGCGCGATCTGGTCGCTGTGCAGCGCGAGTACCTGGTCGAGTCCGAGAAATCGGATGCTCACTTGGCCAGTCTTCTGAAGGCCCCTGCAAACTTGGCGTGCATCAGCTCCTGACCGCGTTCGAACTTGTCGTTGTCGCGCTTGCTCCTCACCGGTGAGATCACGATGACCCTCCCGTTCGTGGAGACCTCTACCTGATCATCCGGATCGAGGTTGGCGGCCTCGAGGAGCTGCTTGTCGAGCACCAGAGCGACGCTGTTGCCGGTACGGGTCAGGTTCTTGATCACGGTACGTACAGAATACCACGACCGTACGTATCCCTCAACCGAGCACCTGGTCCAACGACCTCCGTGGTACGATGTCGCCGTGCACCGACGTCGGGACCCACACAACGCGAGCGTATTGGGGTTCCTGCTGCTCGCCAGCTGCACGTTCGACGCTTCGGGCACCAGCGTTGGCGGCACCTCGGAGTCCACGACGACCTCGACGTCGTTCGACACCTCGACGGGTCCCCAGGACAGCTCCTCCACATCCTCCGCGTCCGAGGGCACCACCACGTCGACGTCCGCCCCCGAGTCGTCGAGTTCCGAACCCGAGGGGTCTGGCAGCTCGGGGAGCAGCGAGTCGGGCTCGGTCCGCGGGTGGTGGGACACCAGCTGGTCCAAGCGACGCCGGATCGCGCTCGCCCTGCCCGACGACGTTGCGGGCCCGCTCGACGGCGTACCGGTGCTGCTCCTGCTCGACGACACCACCATCGCCTACGACGAGCTCCAGAGCCGGGGTCAGGATCTGCGGTTCATCGACGCGGATGACAACACCGTGCTGAGCCACGAGATCGAGGTCTGGGATCCCCAGGGACGGTCGGTGGTGTGGGTGCAGATCCCCGAGTTCACCGCCGACGACTCCATCTACATGTATTGGGGCAACGGCACTGCCAGCAACGGTGTCGATGCACCCGGTGTCTGGTCACCGGGTTACGCCGGCGTGTGGCACCTCGATGACAACCCCGAGGACGATGCCCCACAGATCCTCGACAGCTCGCCCTCTTTTCGTGACGCGACCGCGCAAGGTGGCATGACGCTGTCCGATGTGGTGCCCGCGTTCGCGACCCCCGGGCTGGAGTTCGACGGCATCGATGATCAGGTGCGCGTCGGACCGATCGACACCGATGGCTGGGATGCCCTGACGGTTTCCGCGTGGGTGTTCCACGGCAACGAGACCGACGACCGGGTCGTCAGCAAGGCGTTCGGGGCGGGCGCCAACGATCATGTGTTCATGCTTGGGGCCCACGGGCCCGATGTGAAGCTCCGGCTCCGCACCGACGGCGCCGGCGCGGCCTCGATGGAGTTGCGCCCACAGGACAGCCTACCGCCCAACACCTGGGCCTATCTCACGATGGTCTGGAGCGCAGCGACCGGTCGGCTGGAGCTGTTCGTCGATGGCTACCCGGTGGTAGGCGCGGCCCTGGGCGGCGATACCCTCGCCGATGGCAATCACGACGTCCTCATCGCCAACGCCGTCACCGGCGAAGACAGGTATTGGCTCGGGATCGTCGACGAGGTCCGCATCGAACATGACGCGCGCTCGGCCGAGTGGATCAACACCCAGTTCCGCTCGATGCGCAACGAACTGGCCACGTTCGAAGCCGAAGAATCTGTGCCTTAGAGGTGACCATGGCCATCAGCACCAAGCCGCCCTCGGGCATGCGCGACTTTCTCCCGACCGATCTCGCGCGTCGCAATCATGTCATCAGTGTGGTCCGCGAGGTCTACGAGCGCTACGGGTTTGTCCCGCTCGAGACCCCGGCTGTCGAGAACGTCGAGATCCTGCTCGGCAAGTACGGCGAGGACGAAAAGCTGATCTACCGGATCTTGCACCGCGGAGAACCACTCCAGCAGGTGCTCGCGACCCCGCCCGCCGGTGGGCTCGACGCCGATGCGCTGTCCGATCAGGCCCTGCGGTATGACCTCACCGTGCCGCTGGCGCGGGTGATCGCGCAGTACGGCGAGCTGCCAAAGTTCTTCAAGCGCTACCAGATTCAACCGGTCTGGCGTGCCGACCGCCCCGGCAAAGGTCGCTTCCGCGAGTTCTATCAGTGCGACGTCGACATCACCGGCACCGAGAGCCTGCTCGCAGAGGCCGAGGTCTGTGCGGCCGCCTGCGATGTCCTCGATCGCCTCGGCTTCGTCGGCTACACGCTGTGTCTCAACCATCGCCAGCTACTGCGTGGGCTGATCCGCACCGCGGGCATCGCGGTTGCGATGGAGGGCACGGCACTGCAGGCCGTGGACAAGCTCGACAAGATCGGCCGCGACGGGGTCACGACCGAGCTCACGGGCCGCGGGATCGACGAGGCCGCGGCGACTCGACTCCTGGCCTTGATCGATCGACCCGAGGACGAGAGCGACGAGGCGCGGCTCGATGGCCTCGCGCGGGATCTCGAGGACGACCAGGGCCGCGCCGCGGTCGAGCAGCTCCGCGCGATCACCAAGCTTCTCGCGGTCACCAGCGCCGGCCCCCACACCCGCATCGTGCCGAAGCTCGCCCGCGGCCTGGGCTACTACACCGGGCCGATCTTCGAGATTCAGGTCCACGATCTGCCCAGCAGCATCGCGGGTGGTGGCCGCTACGACGAGCTCGTCGGGATGTTCGGCAAGCGACGGGTTCCGGCGGTCGGCCTCTCGCTGGGGCTCGAACGCATCCTCGTGGTGATGGCCGAGCGCGGCATGTACCCCGAGCTGGCGATGGGGCCCGAGCTGATGCTCTGCTGGCTCGATGTCGAGCCTGCGGCCGTGCTCGAAGTGGCCAGGCGTCTGCGCGCGGCGGGCGTACGAGTCGAGGTCTACCCGGAGCCCGCGAAGCTCGGCAAGCAGATGCAATACGCCGACAGCCCCGGCGTGAAGGCGAAGTGGTGCGGCATCCTGGGTCCCGACGAGCTTGCGCGGGGCGAGCTGACGCTCAAGCACCTGGCCTCGGGCGAACAAAGCAGTGTCGCCTTCGCCGCGGTGGCCGAACAGCTGCAGCGCGCCTGAGCGTGATCTCCGGCGGGGGCGGCACCAGCGAGGAGGAGGCCTCGAGAAAATACGCCGCTCCCTTAAACTGAACGCGCTCCTTCTCCACTTCTCCTGTGGAGGCGAGTTCAAGTCACTCCGCCGACGAAGGGACAACATGAAAAACCAGCGTACGGGGCAACACGTGTTCGGCAGCTGCAACCTGGCACTCATCGCGGCATCGGTCGCGTGCGGGCTGTCCGGTTGCTACGACGGCCTGGAGTCTGACGGGGACTTGGAGCCCTATTTTCCGGGATTCGAGATCCCTGCCGAAAGCGAAGTGTTTTCCGAGGAGGAACCCGGGACGAGTCAGTTCTCCGGGGCACCGCCCGCGGACAACGCCTTCCCGGTCGTCGGCTACGTTCGCGGAGAATCCTGTGGCGACGGGTTCGGGGATCCTCGACCAGCAGGGCGCACGCACGAGGGCGTCGACTGCTTTGCGGCCAAGAGCCACGCCCCACTCGTCGCCGTGGAGAACGCGACGATCCGAGTGGTCAGAACCGCCGCGGAGACTCCCGAATTCTCCGGAAACAGCATCTCCATTCGGGGCGATAGCGGCTGGCGCTACTACTACGGCCACATCTATTCGACGCAGTTTCGCAAGGCCGACGAAGGTGTGACACGAGTCCGGAAAGGAGATGTCATCGCGCTGATGGGCTCGACCGGAACTTCGGTCGAGCATCTTCACTTCGAGGCGGCTCCGGGAGACAGCGACGCAGTGGATCCGTATCCGTTCATGGCGACGTGGCAACGCACCGCGGGGAACGGAGCTCCCCCGCCACCCCCGGAGACGCCGCCGGAGACGCCGCCACCACCCCCCGTCGACGGATGTGGCGTGCTCGTCCCGGGTCAAGTCATGGTGCCCGGACAGATCTTGTACTCCTGCGATGACCGATTCCAGCTGCAGCTACAGACCGACGGCAACATCGTGCTGCGTGTCGTCGACTACGTGGCGCTTTGGACCTCCGAAACGTACGGCACGTCGCCTTCGGGGTTGGTGATGCAGGAGGACGGCAACCTGGTGTTGTACGGCACCGATGGCGCGCCGATCTGGCACATCGGCACCCACGGAAATCCCGGCGCGTACCTGGTCCTCCAGGACGACGGGAACCTCGTCGTCTACGAGGGCGACACTGCCCTGTGGAACACGGGCCCGGCGTAACCGCGCAGCGCTGCGACGAACTCGTCGAACCGCAGTGAGACGTTCGCATCGATCACGGCGCCCGCGTCACAGCGCGCGGGCCCGTGATAGGGTCGCCGCCATGATCCGCGGGCAGGTTCCCCTCCACCGCTCGTGCCTGTTGACGATCGTCGCGTTCGCGTCGTCCATGATGCTGGCGCACGATGCCCTGGCCGACATGATCTCGGACAACCAGGCCGAGTGCCTCAGCAAGGCCGAGGGCGACGCGTGTCAGCTCGACGACAAGGCCGGCAAATGCGTGAAGTCGACGTGCAGTCGCAACGACTACAGCGGCGGCACGCCACCCAAGCGCGTCGACACCGAGTGCCTCCTGTGCACGCCGGGTTCGGCCGACGCGCCGGTCGCCGAGCCGGTGCCCGCGAGGATCGAACCACCGGCGAAGGCCGAGACGAAGTCGGGCTGCGCGAGCGGTGACGCGCCGGGCAGCGCGTGGCTGCTCGCCTCGGTCGTGCTCGGCCTGGGCTGTGTGGGGCTCGGCCGGCGTCGGCGCAGCCGCGACTAGCAGGCTGCTGAAAAGCCGAACAGCTGCAGCGCAGCTGAGCTCGGCGCGACCTCAGCCCAGCAGAGCCCGAATCGCCGCGGCGTCCTTGCCGATGACGAGCTTGCTGCCGCGCACCAGGATCGGGCGGCGCAGGAGGTTCGGCTCCTTCAACACCGCCGCCACGAACGTCGCGGTGTCGGGCGCCGCATCCTTCCAGCCGTGGGCCTTGGCGTGGGCATGCCGGGCGTTGAGCACCGCCGCGGTGCCTCCCGCAAGCGCGACGAGGCGCTCGATCTCCGCGCGCAGCAGCGGCGTTTTCGCGTAGTCCCGCTCTTCGACCTCGAGTCCCAGCTCGCGTACGAGACCTCGTACGTCACGACAGCTGGTTCACGTGCTCTTGAGAAACAGCGTGGCGCTCATGAAGGCCACGAGTCTACCACGGCGCGTGGGCGACGGGCATGATGCACGACGATGCCCACGGGGCGACCGATGCCAGACGAGCCCATGTCCACCGACTCCAGTGTTCTGCGCGGCCGAATCCTGGTCGCCGACGACGAGAAGAACATCCGGCGAACCCTGCGGATGGTGCTCGAGGGCGAGGGCGCGGAGGTGTTCGAGGCCGCAGATGGTGCCGAGGCGCTCGAGATCTTGGCGCGCACCGATCCACCCATCGAGGTGCTGATCATGGACGTGATGATGCCGAACGTCAGCGGCCTCGAGGTGCTCGAGCGACTCGCGACCGACGGCGGTGGCCAACCCACGATTCCCGTCATCTTGATCAGCGGCCACGCCGGTGTCGAAGATGCCGTCCGCGCGACCCGCTTGGGCGCGTTCGACTTTTTCGAGAAGCCGCTCGATCGCGACCGGGTGATCGTCAGCGTGCGCAACGGCCTGCGACAGTTCGCGAGCGACCACGAACTCCGAGTGCTGCGCTCACGGATTCGTGGCGAAATCATCGGCGAGAGCGCGCCGACGTTGGCGTTGTTGGCCCAGATCACCAAGGTCGGCCGCACACGGGCGCGGGTGCTCATCACCGGCGAAAGCGGCAGTGGCAAGGAGTTGGTCGCGCGCGCGGTCCATGAGGCCAGCGATCGGCGCGATGCGGCGTTCGTCAAGGTCAACTGCGCGGCGATCCCCCGTGAACTCATCGAGAGCGAGTTGTTCGGGCATGAGCGCGGCGCTTTCACCGGCGCCATGATGCTCAAGAAGGGGCTGTTCGAGGTCGCCGACGGGGGCACGATCTTTCTCGACGAGATCGGCGACATGGCGCTGGGTGCCCAGGCCAAGGTCCTGCGCGTGCTCCAGAGCGGCGAGCTGATGCGCGTCGGCGGCAGCAAGCTGATCAACGTCGACGTCCGCGTGATCGCAGCAACCCACCGCAACCTGCTCGAGCTTGCCGCGGCCGGAGAGTTCCGCGACGACCTGTTCTTCCGGCTCAACGTGGTGCCGATCCACGTCCCGCCGCTCCGCGAACGGCTCGGCGACGTGGAGCTGCTCGTGCGGCACTTCATCGACGTGGCCTGCCGGGAGAACGGCATGGCCGACAAGCGGCTCAGCCCTGAGGCGACCGCGGCCCTCGAGGGCTACGCGTGGCCCGGAAATGTCCGAGAACTTCGCAACGTGATCGAGCGGATGGTAATCCTCTCGGACGGTGATCTCGGGGCCGACGACGTACCGGCCGAGGTGCGCGGCGGCACCGACGAGGGCACAGCGGATGGCCTACCCGCGCTGGTGGACCTGTCGTCGGGGAACCTGCCACCAGAACTCTCCTTGCGGGACTTTCGTGAAGCGGTGGAACGCGCCTTCATCACTCAACGCCTGCGCGAGCTGGCCTGGAACGTCTCCAAGACCGCGGAGTCGCTCGGGATCGAGCGGACTCACCTGCACAAGAAGATGAAGCTCATGGGGATCCAACGCGGAGGCGCATGATGGGACGATGGCTCGCACTTTCGCTGCTGCTGGGCTCGGGTTGCGATCGGTCGGAGGCGAGTTCGGCGCCTGACCCGACCGAACCCTGGGTCCTGGCGCCCGGCCTCGCGTCGGCCACCCCGGTCGGAAGCGAGGCCCCGATCCCCACCGATGCCACCTCGGTGCTCGTGGAGCTCGCGCCGATTCCGGGTGACGCCGTGGTGATCGTCTATGACGTGATCGGGCCGGCCGGCCTGTCCGGCAGCCTCGAGGTCCTCGCGGCCCGGGGCGGCTACCGCCGCGACAACTGGGTGCTGACGCTACCGTTGCCCGAGGGTCCGCGCGAGATCCGGGGCTCTGCAGTCCAGACCCCCGAGTTCGTCTGGCGCGCCGAAGGCGAAACCGCCGGGACCGTCGAACCCGGCCGAATGCTGGCGGTCGCCGAGGCCATCGCGGCGCTCGACCCGGTCTTGCGCGGGGCCGTGATCGACCAGGTCAGACTGTGGCACGGCGAGCTCGCGGTGGCTCGGGCCCAGGACCCCGGCGAGCAGGAGACGATCGCCGGCGTGTCGTGCGTTCGCGTGCGTGCCGGTGGCGGCGAGGTGTGCACGTGGGAAGAAGCCGGGCTGCCGCTGCGCTACGACGGCGCGACGTTCTCCATCGTGGCGGCCCATGTCGAGCACAGCGCCCAGCTGGGCATGCACGCCTTCGACATCCCTTCGGATGCTGCCAGGACGCCGCTGGTGGCCGAGCGCCATGAGGTTGGGCCCCAGCTCGTCGCGATCGCGGCGGGCGACCGGGCCGCGCTGCTCCGGCTGCTGGTCCTCGACAGCTTCCCGGGCCTTTCGTTGGCAGCGGACGGCGCCGGCTGACCGGCGTAGACTCCCGCTGGCGATGAGCGACCGCAGGATCAAGAGCTTCGAAGAATTCTGGCCGTTCTACATCGGCGAGCATCGCGTGCCGATCTGCCGCGGGCTTCACTACGTCGGAACATCGATGGCAACCAGCTTGGCTGTGTTCGCGGTCGCGACCGGCAGGCTGTGGTTGATCCCGGTGGCCGCGGTGCTCGGCTACGGCCCCGCGTGGGTCGGGCATTTTTTCATCGAGAACAACAAGCCCGCCAGCTTCAAGTACCCACTGTGGTCGTTCCGCGCCGACTACAGGATGCTGCGCTACGCGCTGACCGGGAAGATGGCCGGCGAGGTGACTCGGCTGTACGGCAGCCCTGCGCCGCGTCGCGACGCCCCGTTGCTGGTGCCGTAGTCAGAGCCTGGCAGCCTGCAACGGTCGGGGTATCGGGTCGACGTGCGAACTGGACGGCAAGAGCCGGCCAGAAAGCCCGAGCGATCCGATGGCCCTGCACGACGTCGAACCAGATCCGAACGCAAACGCCTCTACCGCGGCGCCCGACGAGGGGCCCCGCGAGACCGGCACACCCAACGCATCGCGACCTCGCAAGGTCGGCGCGATCGAAGCGAGGGTCGCCAACCTCGCCCGTGACGTTCGGTTGTCGTTGCGTGAGCGCACCGTCCTGCGACTGATCGCGCAGGGCTATCGCTATCGCGAGATCGGCTGCGAGATGTCGATCTCGCCCCGGACCGTGAAAATGTATGCCGCCAACCTGCGTCGCAAAGTCGGTGGCGATTCACGCTGGGACCTGATGCGTCGAGTCCTCGCGGATTGACGACATGGCGATCAAATCGATGGTCGCGCTGATGGGCTGCGCGTTGTTGCTGCGGGCACCCGAGCGTGACGCTTGCGTCGCCCACTGCGATGGCTGCGTCGAGGATTGCCTCGAGAGCTGCGAAGACTCTTGCGTCGGCGACTGCGCCCAGGACTGCACGAGGGAGTGCCGCGGGCAGTGTCGCGGCTGTGAAGGCTTCTGCCGCACACGCCTGCGGACCCGCGATGCGATCAGGTGGCCTCGGCCACGCGCAGCCGCGAGTCACCGATGACAAAACCATCGAGCGCCTGCTTCGCCAGCCGCGCCGCAGCCTCGCTGACGAAGGTCACATAGCCGAACCCACGACACGTGTTCGACGATGGACGCATCACCACGCGCGCCGCGAGCAGGTCCCCAAAGCGTCGAAACAACGTTCCGAGGTCGCCGGAGTTCATGTCAGGCGGGAGGCCACCGACGTAGAGGGTCCGTGTGCTGTGGTCCAATCCCACCGCCACCACGCTAACCAACCTTGCCGCCGCTCGCCACCCTCGTGATGACACGGGCGGCGGCCAAGGCTCGCCGCGCCAGCGACTGCCCAGCCTGTGGCATGACGCGCAATGGGCGCGACGGTCGGGCGCGGCAATGCTGGCACGCGGCCGCCAGGTTCAGTCGGGCTCGGCGGTGCGCTTGCGGGCGCGGGCGTCGGCCAACATCCCGCGGATGTTGCTGATGTGACGCACCCAGATGATCACCGCGGTCGCGAGCGCGAGCACCTGATAAGGCCACGGTCGATCGGCGATCCACAGGCACACGGTGATCGAGGTGACCGCGGTCAACGAACCGACCGCAGAGATCCGCGTCAGCCACACGCCTTGGCCGTACATCAGCACGGCCGCCAACGCGACCGGGGGGTCGAGCGCGAGAAAGACCCCGAGCGCACAGGCCACGCCCTTGCCGCCACGAAAGCGCAGATACACGGGGAAGATGTGGCCCACGACCGCAGCAAGCCCGACACAGGCGAGGCCGAACTCGGCGGCGTCACCGAGCGCCCATGACGACGACGCCAACCAGATCGGCGTCGCGGCCTTGATGGCGTCGAGCACCAGCACGAGTACGCCGAGTTTCGCGCCGAGCACCCGACCCGCGTTGGTCGCCCCGATGTTGCCCGAGCCGAGCTTGCGCAGATCGACCCCGCGGAGCCGGGCGATGAGGACTCCGGTCGGGATCGCGGCGACGAAGTACGCGAGACCGACCCAGACTGCCGTGCTGTGCGCCAGGTTGGCCAAGCCGGCGGAGAATAGCCCACGTCCCCGACCGGTGTCGGGGCTTGGTACAGCGCAGCGCAAGTGGGCTGCACGTGGTGCTCAGGCCAACTTGGCCCCTACCCGCCCGTGCGCTTGGCCTTCTCGTCGATCCCACTGGTGCCGTGCCGCGCATCCAGGACGCGGGCGACGTCGTGCAGATGGAGGTCGCGTGAAGCCAGCGCGACCATGGCATGGAAGAACAGATCGGCGGCCTCGGCGGCCACCCGATCGTCGGATTCGCCCTCGATGGCCTGGGCGAGCTCGGCGGCCTCCTCGCGGAGCTTCTCACCGATGTGCTCGGGGCCCGCCGCGAGCAGCTCGCGGACGTAGCTGCGTTTGCCAGCCGCCGTGATCCCCAGCCCAGCCTTGCGGGCGAGCACGGTCTCGAACACCCGCAGCAGTCGGGTATCCACCGCTGGGTCGGGCCCATCGTCGGTCGCAAGCGAGGCGGCCTCGCCGGGGGACCTCGAGTCCAGCTCCCGGAAAAAACAGCTGCTCGCACCCGTGTGGCACGTGGGACCCGCGGGCATCGCCGCGACGAGCACCGCGTCGCCATCGCAATCGATCCGCACGGCCGTCAGCCGCAAGGTGTTCCCGCTGGTCTCGCCCTTGACCCACTGGGTCTGGCGCGAGCGGCTGAAAAACGTGACGAGACCGGTCTCGAGCGTGTGGCCCAGGGCCGCTCGGTTCATCGCACCGACCATCAGCACCCGACCATCCACGGCGTGCTGCACGACCGCAGTCACGAGTCCGCGTTCGTCGGGCTTGGCGTCGGCCCACAGCGTGTCCGCTGGGCTTGGCATCACACCGCCGGGATGCCGGACTCGGGCGGTCGAACCGGAATGTTCTGTTCGAGCAGATAGCGCTTGGCCTGCGCGATCGAGTACAGGCCAAAGTGGAAGATCGACGCCGCCAACGCGGCGTCGGCTTCGCCGTAGCCGGTTGCGAGGCCGTCGCGTAGGTGCTCGAGCGTGCCGACGCCACCCGAGGCGATCACAGGAACCGACACCGCGCGTGCGACCTCGCGGGTGATCCACAGGTCGTAGCCATCACGGGTGCCATCACGGTCCATGCTGGTCAGCAGGATCTCGCCCGCGCCAAGCTCGGCGAGCTGGCGACACCAGCTCACGGCTTCGAGACCGGTCGAACGGGTCCCGCCATGGATCACGGCCTCGTACAGCGGCTCGGTCTCACCGGGGCGGGCCGGCAAACGCCGCACGTCGACGGCGCCGACGATGGCTTGCGAACCGTAGCGCTCGGCGAGCCGCCGAATGACAAATGGGTTCGCGACCGCAGCGCTGTTGACGGCGACCTTGTCGGCGCCCGCGTTGAGCAGCCGGCGAACATCCTCCTCGCGGCGGACACCTCCGCCCACCGTCACCGGCACGAACAACTGCGCCGACACCCGTCGCACGACCTCGACGAAGGTCTCGCGCCCCTCGGTGGTGGCCGTGATATCGAGCAGGCACAGCTCGTCGGCGCCCTGGAGATCGTAGGCCCGCGCAGCCTCGACCGGATCGCCGGCGTCGCGAAGGCCAGCAAAGTGCACGCCTTTGACGACGCGCCCGTTCTTGATGTCGAGGCAGGGAATAATTCGTCGCTTCAGCATCGCGCCATAGCCTCTTCGATGGAAAACGAGTTCTCGTAGATGGCGCGTCCAACGACGACGCCGCGCACTCGGGCCGCTTTGCAAGCGTCGAGATCGGCGAGCGAGCCGATCCCGCCACTGGCATACACATCGATGTCGATCGCGGCCTGGAGCGCCGCTGTGGCCGCGACGGCAGCACCACCTTGCAGGCCGTCGCGACCGATGTCGGTGTGGAGCACCGCTGCCGCGCCCCAGGCTCGAGCCTGGGTCGCAAGCTCCAACGCCGTGACCGACGAGGTCTCGCGCCATCCATCGACCGCGATACGCCCTTCGCGTGCATCGGCGGCGATGACGATGCGACCCCCATGGCGAGCACACAGCTGTGCGGTCACCTCCGGATCGCGCAGCGCGAGGGTGCCGACGACCGCCCAGTCGGCACCTGTCGCCAGCGCGCGATCGACCGCGGCCGCGTCGCGCAGCCCACCGCCGGTCTCGACCTTGGCTCCGCCTCGTTGCGCGCGGCCGATCAGCTCGGCCAACAGCGCGGACTGGGGAGCGTCACCAAAGGCACCGTCGAGATCGACCAGATGCATCATCGTGACGCCAGCCGCGAGAAAGCGATCGACGACGGTGCGCGGATCGTCCGCGTAGCGCGTCGCGCGAGCCCGATCACCCTGGATCAGCCGAACCGCTCGCCCTTCGAGCAGATCGATCGCACAGATGAGCTTCAACCCCAGCCTCCGAGCAAGAACGCTCGCAAAAACTTGAGGCCGGCGCGCTGGCTTTTCTCGGGGTGGAACTGGCAGCCGAGCACGTTTTGGTAGCGCACCGCGGCGGGAAAACGAATCCCTCCGTAGTTGGCGATCCACATGACGTCCTCGGGCCGCGTGGCGTCGACGTAG